>JBKPRV010000560.1:0-3563 GCA_046734715.1 Actinomycetota bacterium
GGACCAGCACGACGGCCGACGCGAGGGCCGCCACCAGCGCGGCGCGCCGCGTGGGCACCACGCCCCGCCGGCGCCGCAGCGGGCGGGCCTTCAACGCGGCACCGGCACCGAGGCGAGGATCCCGTCGAGCAGGCCGTCCACGGTCGTCCCCTCCAGCTCCAGCTCGGGGCGCAGCTGGACCCGGTGGCGCACGCACGGCTTGATCACGGCCTTGACCTCGTCGGGCGTCACGAACTGCCGCCCCGCCAGCCACGCCCACGCCTTGGCCGCGTGCAGCACCATGGCCGCCCCGCGGGGCGACACACCCAGCGTGACCGCGGGAGCCGACCGGGTGGCCCGGACCACCGCCACGATGTAGGCCAGGATGGCCGGATCCACCCGGATCTGCTGGATCTGGGCCCGGGCCGCGGCGATGTCCTCGGCCCCCGCCACCGGCTTGACGCCCGCGGCCGTGATGTCGTGGGGGTCGAGCCCGCGGTCGTGGCGGGCCAGGACCTCCTGCTCCTGCTCCGAGGTCGGATAGGCCACCGCCAGCTTGAACAGGAACCGGTCGAGCTGGGCCTCGGGCAGCGGGTAGGTGCCCTCGTACTCGATGGGGTTCTGGGTGGCCACGACGATGAACGGCTCGGGGAGCGGATGGGCCACGCCCTCGGAGGTGACCTGGCGCTCCTCCATCGACTCGAGCAGCGCGGCCTGCGTCTTGGGCGGGGTGCGGTTGATCTCGTCCGCCAGCAGGATGTTGGTGAACACCGGGCCCGGCCGGAACCGGAACCGGCCCTCCCCCGCGCCCTCGCCGTCGAGGATGAGCTGGCCGGTCACGTCCGACGGCATCAGGTCGGGGGTGAACTGGACCCGCTTGACGTCGAGGTCGACGGCCGCGGCCAACGCCTTGACGATCAGCGTCTTGGCCACGCCCGGGACGCCCTCCAGCAGCACGTGCCCGCGGGCCAGCAGGGCAGCCACCAGGCCCGACAGCGTGCCGTCCTGGCCAACGACCAGCTTCGCCACCTCGTCGCGCACGGCGAGGATGGCCGTGCGCGGGTCGCGCCCGCCGGACGCGTCGGTGGGCTCGTCATACATGGGTGAGGACCTCCTCACGGATGCGGTCGATGGTGCGGGCCAGGGTGACGAGCTGGGCGTCGTCGGGCACGGGGTCGGGGCCCAACGCCCATCCCAGCATGGTCTGGTCCAGGCCCGTGCGCTCGGCGGTGACGGCCGTGAGCACGCGCAGCTCTGCCTGCCGCGGCACACCCAGGCGATCGCACAGGAAGGCCCGCAGGTCGCGGCGCAGCAGCTCGGCCGCGTGCTGCGGCGAGCGGGTGCGGTCGAGCAGGCTGCCGGTCGCCGCCACCAGCTCGGAGCCGGCCACCGCCACCGGTTGCGGCTCGAGCACCGGGCGGCCGAGCCGCCGCGCCCGCCAGAGCGCGTAGACCCCGAACGCGATGGCCAGCTGGATCAGCGCGGCCTTGACGCCGGGCGCGAGCAGGTCGACGAGCGAGCGCCCGCCGCTGGGCGTGGCCAGCGGGCCCGGCTCCAGCACCATCAGGCGGGTGCCCGGCTGGGGCGCCAGCAGGGCCGCCGCCACCGGGGCGTTCTCGCCCTCGGCCAGCGCCGCGTTGACCAGCAGGCCCGCCCCGCCGAAGGCGACCACGGTGCCGTCGCCCTCCCCGGTGGCTACCAGGAAGGCGGAGCCGTCCAAGCCGCCGATGCAGGAGTCCGACCCCAGGGGCGGCCGGTACAGCACGCCGCCGTGCCGCGGCCGGACCCCGTCGACGTCGATGCCGGCCAGCGGGTCGATCTCACAGCCCTGGCGCAGGCGCTCCGACGTCCCGAGCTCGGAGGTCTGGTCGAACATCCCCGCACGGGGCGGCGCGAACGAGGAGGCCGGGTCGGTGACGACCAGGGTGCCGCCCGAGTCGACGAAGTCCTGGACGATGGCCGTCTGGTCCTCGTCGAGCAGGTCCTGCAGCAGCAGCACGATGTCGGGCGGGCTCTGGTCGGCGAGGTCCGGGAGCCGGTCCGCCACCTCCACGTCGGTGCCCAGCTCGCCGGCGAGGGCGACCAGCGCGCTGGTGCCGAGCCGATCGTCCGAGGTCGGGGACAGCGAAGGGCCGCGACGGCTCCCGGACGACTGACCCAGCAGCCACAGGAGCAGCACGGTCACCACCACCACCGATCCGGCGATCAGCAGGTTGCGCGAGCCGCTGCTCACCGCTCGCTCACCGCATCCTCGCGGGGCTCGTGCGCCGGAGCGCCTGGTCGGCCCGGGCCACGAAGCGGTCGCGCACCTCGGGCCCGGCCGCCTCGCCGCCGTACCACACCCCTTCGAACACGGCCGTGGCCGCGGCGAAGTCCCCGGCAGCGTCGGGGACGGTCCGGCGCACGTCCGCCACGAGCTCGCCCGCGGTGCGCCCCACCAGGTCGGTGATGACCTCCCGGGCGGCCAGCTCACCCACCAGCACCCGGTAGCGGGCCCGCAAGGCGTCGCGCCAGCGGCCCTCGGCTTCGGCGCGCACAACCTCGGCCGGCCAGTCCCGGTCGGCCTCGCCTTCTGCCACCACGACGCGGCTGCCGTCGCGGCCCTCGGCCAGGCCGCCCCCCGCCCAACCGGCGCGGCTGCGGTAGATCAGCCAGGCCACCGCCCCCACCAGCGCGAACAGCACCAGCCAGCCGACCCACACCGGCACCCCGCTGATGCCGAGCGGCCCCAACAGGCGCCCGAGCTGGTCGGCGATCCACTCCCCGGCCCGGTCGAGCAGCGTCCGCTCGTCGTGCCACTGGTACTGGCGCCGGGACAGGATCTCGTCGGCCGTCTCGCGGGCCTGAGCGGGCTCGTGCGCCGGGTCGGGCAGGTCGTGCGGCAACCAGTGCCGCGCCAGCAGGAGGAGCACCTCAGGCGCGCCGATCGAGCACGTGGCCCGCGGCCATCTCGATGTCGAGCCCCTCGGTACGCACCCGCAGGTCGAGGTAGAGCAGCACGGTGGCGGCCGCCACGAAGGGCACGACGATGACCTCCGAGGCGATGCCCCCGACGGCCAGAATGGGCCAGGCCCGGTCCAGCCCCACCCAGCCGGCGAGGAGCTGCGGCAGAGCGCTGAGCGCCGTGCCCAGCAGCCAGCTCGTCAGCCCCATGAGCAGAGCGATCCCGAGCGTGGGCATGTAGCGGCCGCGGGCGAGCCGGCTGGCGCGGCCCAGGCTGGCGAACGGGCCCTGGCCCTCGACTGCCACCACCGGGGCCACCGGGACGAACAGCGCCATGACGAAAGGCAGGCCGATGTAGCAGGCGAACGTGCCGACGATCTCGGCCAGCTTCACCACCACGAACGTGACCAGCAGGGGCCAGGAGCGGCGGCCGATCACCCCGAACAGCTCGCCGATCTTGGGATCGCGCCCCATGGTCCATTGGGTGACGAGGTGGGCCAGTCCGGCGGCCACGCAGACGAGGGCGAACGTGGACAGCACGATGACGGCGAGCGACACGATGATCTCGGCGCCCTGGGGGCCGCTCGACTGCTCGTTGAGCACGGTCGGGTCGTCGGTGACGAGGTCGGCGAGGGGCACCC
>JBKPRV010000561.1:0-20303 GCA_046734715.1 Actinomycetota bacterium
GGCCAGGGCGTCGAGCACGCCGGCCCCGGGGGTGACGGCCGGCGCGGGGGCGGGGGCCGCGGCCCCCGCGACCGACGGGCCCGGGACCTCGGTGACGTCGGCGACGAACCGGTAGCCCCGGCCGTGGATCGTCCGGATGATGCGCTGGTCGCGGCCGGTGTCGCCCACGGCTCGGCGGGCCGACTTGATGCGGCTCGTCAGCGCCGACTCGGAGACGAACCGGTCGTGCCAGACCTCGTCCAGCAGCTCGGTCTTGGGCACCACGCGGTCGCGATGGGTGAGCAGATAGGCGAGCACGTCGAAGACCTGGGGCTCGACGGGTACCGGCTGACCGTCCCGCCTGAGCTCCAGCCGCTCGAAGCTGAGCTCGCATGTCCCGAATCGCACCGCCGACATGGTGGCACAGGGGTCCCCGCCGGGACCCCTGTGATGTGGTTCCGCCGTGCTCACGCCGCCGGGGGCGCGAACAGCTCCAAGGCGATGTTGTCGGGATCGCGGAATGAGAGGCCCGACCCGTAGTGGGCATCGACGATGTCGCTGTGGGCCACGCCCATCTCGTCGAGGCGGTCGCCCCACGCCTCGAGCTCGGCCCGGTCGGGCACGCCGAAGGCGATGTGGTCGAGCCCGGTGTTGCGCTCGTCGAACCGGCCGCCGGCGCCGGGGGTGGGGTGTTGGTGCAGGCCGAACAGCATGTCGCCGAGGGCGAACACGGTGTGGTGGAACGGGCCGGTGTCCTCGTCGAGGACCGGGTCGCTACCCAGGAGGGCCTTGTACCAGGGAACGCTGACCCGCAGGTCGCTCACCGTGATCGCGACGTGCGTCATGGTCGGGAAGTCCGCCATCTGTTCTCCTTGTGCTCTGGTTGGGGAATGCTGCCGTAGGCAGCGGCTCCGACCAGGTGACGGCCTTGCCGTCGAGGACGATGCGCCCGTCCTGGTCGGTGATCGTGGTCCGGAGGGTGGTCACGGGCTTGTCCTCGCGCAGGCCGATGACCTCGACCTCCGCGGTTATGGTGTCGCCCGGCTTGACCGGCGCGAGGAAGCGCCAGTCGGTGTGGAGGAAGACCGTGCCGGGCCCGGGGAGCTCCTCGGCGACGACGGCATTGAGCAGCCCCGACGTCACACCCCCCTGTACGATCACACCCCCGAACCGGGTCGCGGCGGCCGCCGCCTGGTCGTAATGCAGCGGGTTGCGGTCCCCCGTGAGCTCGGTGAACAGTTCGATGTCCCGCATCGTGACGGTGCGGGACCGGCGGGCGCTGTCGCCGACACGCATGGGGCCTCCTGAGTCCGGCGGCTGGGCACGGCTCCAGCATCCACCGCCGCGGGCGCCGGGTCTTGGAGACAACTTGGAGATGCGGTGTAGGCGGCCAATCACCCCATGCGGGGGAAGCGCGTCCAGGGGCGATCACGGAGGGTGGTGGGTGTGGAAGCCGGAAGCTCGCAACCGCATGTCGTCATCCTCGGCGGAGGCTTCGGCGGCGTCGGCGCCGCGGTGAACCTGCGCGATGCCGACGTGGACGTGACCCTCGTCGACCGGAACGACTACCACACGTTCCAGCCGCTGCTGTACCAGGTGGCGACCGACCTGCTCGAGACCTCGGCCGTCGGTCACCCGCTCCGGGACCTGTTCCGCGACCACCCCCAGGCCACGGTGCACTCCGGGGACGTGACCGACATCGACCTCGACGCGCACCAGGTGTCCTTCGCGGCCCGGGAGCCGCTGACCTACGACTACCTGGTCCTCGCGCTGGGGGCCCAGGCGACGTTCTTCGGCGTCGAGGGGGCGGCCGAGCACGCGTTCCCGCTCTACACCCTGGCCGACGCCGTGAGGCTGCGATCGCACATCGTGGACACCTGGGAGGATGCCGACCGCAACCCCTCCCTCGTCGACGAGGGCGCGCTCAACATCGCCATCGTGGGCGGCGGCCCCACCGGCGTGGAGAGCGCGGGCGCCGTGGCCGAGCTGTACCACCACGTCTTCACCGAGGACTACCCCGGCGTCGATCCGGAGAAGGCGCGCATCATCCTGCTGGAGGCGGGCCCCGACCTGCTCAGCATGTTCCGGGCCGACATCCGGGCCTACGCCCGCCGGGCGCTGACCGACCGGGGCGTCGAGGTCCGCACCGGCGAGGTGGTCGCCAAGGTGGAGCCGACCCAGGTCACGTTGAAGTCGGGGGAGGTCATCCCCACCCGCACGCTGATCTGGGGCGCCGGGCTGGTGGCCAACCCGCTGGTCAAGACGCTGGGGGTCGACCTGCAGCGGGGCGATCGGGTGCCCACCGAGGCCGACCTCAGCCTGGCCGGCCACCCGGAGGTCTTCGTCGTGGGCGACGTCGCGTGGACCACGGTCGAGGGCAGCGACCACGCCCTACCCCAGCTGGGCTCGGTCGCGCTCCAGGCCGGGGAGCACGCCGCCCACAGCATCGCGAAGCGGGTGGCCGGCCAGCCCACCGAACCGTTCCACTATCACGACAAGGGGACGATGGCGACCATCGGCCGTGGCGCGGCGGTGGCCCAGACCCGTGGCGGGCGCACCCTCAAGGGCCGCACCGCCTGGCTGGCCTGGGGCGCGGTCCACCTCGCCCTGCTCTCGACCGGCGAGGACCGGGCCAAGGCGGTGGTCGACTGGACCTGGGCGGGGTTCAGCCACGAGCGCTCGGGCCGGATCAGCGTCCGCACGGACAAGCCCTGAACAGGGGAGAGGAGACCGGCATGGCCACACCTGCGGACATCTTGGTCATCTTCGGGATCACCGGAGACCTGGCCAAGGTGATGACGTTCCGATCGCTGTACCGGCTGGAACGCCGCGGCATGCTCGATTGCCCCATCGTCGGTGTGGCGGTGGACGACTGGACCGAGGAGCAGCTCGTCGATCGGGCCCGAACCTCGATCGAGGGCACCGGGGAGCCGCTGGACCAGGCGGTGTTCGACCGGCTGGCCGCCCGGTTCCGGTACGTGGCGGGCGACTTCGGCGACGCCGCCACCTACGGCCGGGTGGCGGAGGCCATGAAGGGGGCGGAGTCGCCGGTGTTCTACCTGGAGATCCCGCCCTTCCTGTTCGGCAGGGTGGTGGCAGGGTTGGACGACGCCGGCCTGACGCAGTCGGCCCGGGTCGTGATCGAGAAGCCCTTCGGGCACGACCTCGAGTCCGCCAAGGCCCTCGCCGCCGAGGTCCACGAGCACCTGAAGGAGGAGCAGATCTACCGGATCGACCACTTCCTCGGGAAGATGGGCACCGAGGAGCTGCTCTACCTGCGCTTCGCCAACACGATCCTCGAGCCGCTGTGGAACCGGGCCTTCGTCGACTGCGTCGAGATCACGATGGCGGAGAGCTTCGGGGTCGAGGACCGGGGCCACTTCTACGACCCCGTGGGGGCGCTGCGGGACGTGGTCGTGAACCACCTCCTCCAGGTGGTGGCGGCGACCGCCATGGAGCCCCCGGCCGGGCGGGACCCTTCGACGCTGAAGGACTCGCAGCTGGCCGTGTTCCGCGCCATCCAGAGCGCGAGCCCCGCCCACTACATCCGGGGGCAGTACGACGGCTACCTCGACACCCCCGGCGTGGCCGCCGGGTCGACGACCGAGACCTACGCGGCCCTGCGCCTCGACATCGAGAACTGGCGGTGGGAGGGGGTGCCGTTCTACATCCGGACCGGCAAGCACCTGCCTGCCACCCAGACCGAGGTGCGCCTCGTGTTCCGGCGGGCGCCGCGGCTCGGCTTCGGCATCGTCAAGAACCGCAAGATCGAGCACAACCAGTTCGTCGTGCGCCTCGATCCCGCGACCGGGTCGCAGCTCCAGGTCGAGGCCAAGCGGGGCGACCGGCTCGAGCCCGAGCCGGTCACGTTCGACCTGGACTTCGCGGCGGAGGGCGGCGAGGGGGCGACGCCGTACGAGGTGCTGCTGCACGCCGCCCTGATCGGCAACTCCACCCGCTTCAGCCGCCAGGACGGGGTGGAGGAGCAGTGGCGAATCATGCAGCCGTTGCTCGACAACCCGCCGCCGATCCACCCCTACGCGCAGGGCTCGTGGGGCCCGGCCGAGGCCGATCAGCTCGTCGCCGGACACTCCGGCTGGCACGGACCGTGGCTCGACTCATGAGCACCGAGACGAAGCTCGAGACGACCGAGGCGATCGGGATGTCGCCGTTCGCGCCCATCGAGGACTACGCGTTCCTGTCCGACTGCCACACCGGCGCCCTGATGTGCCCGGACGGGGCGGTCGACTGGCTGTGCGTGCCCCGCTTCGACTCGCCCAGCGTGTTCGGCACGCTGCTCGATCGGGAAGGCGGCTCGTTCCGGTTCGGGCCGTTCAGCATCAACGTCCCCAATGCCCGCCACTACGAGCCCGGGACCAACGTGCTGATCACCACCTGGCACACGCCGGGCGGCTGGGTCGTGGTGACCGACGCGCTCACCATGGGCCCTCGCGCCGGGGACGACACGGTCACGCCGCACACCCGGCCCCCGGCCGACGACGACGCCGATCACATGCTGGTGCGCATCGCCCGCTGCATAAAGGGGGCGGTCGAGATGGAGCTCGTGTGCGAGCCGGTGTTCGACTACGGGCGCACCACCGCCGAGTGGGCGCTGGTGGGCGACGACCGGCACGCCGCCGACGCCTCCGGCGCGGGCGTGACGGTCCGCCTGGCCACGGACATGGCCCTCGGCCTGGAGGGCGGTCGGGCGCGAGCGCGGCACGTGCTGGCCGAGGGCGAGAGCGCGTTCTGCGCGCTGTCGTGGGCCGACGCGGGAGCCGCGCCCGGCGATGCGGCCGACGCCGAGGCGCGGCTGGCGACGACGGTCCGTTACTGGCGCAAGTGGCTGGACGGCGCCCGCATGCCCGACCACCGCTGGCGCGAGCCGATCCAGCGCTCGGCCCTGGCCATCAAGGGCCTGACCTACATGCCCACCGGGGCGACCGTGGCCGCCCTGACCACCTCGCTGCCGGAGACGCCCCACGGCGAGCGCAACTGGGACTACCGCTACACCTGGATGCGGGACACGACCTTCACCCTCCAGGCCCTCCACTACCTGAACCTGGACTGGGAGGCCGACGAGTTCATGCAGTTCGTGGCCGAGCTCCAGCCCGTGGACGACGGCGGCCTGCAGATCATGTACGGCATCGACGGCCGGCGCGACCTCACCGAGACCACCCGCGACGACCTCTCCGGCTACGACGGCGCCCGGCCGGTGCGGATCGGCAACGGCGCCTTCGACCAGCGCCAGAACGATGTCTACGGCGCGGTGCTCGACTCCATCCTGCTCCACACCCGCCGCAGCGAGCGGCTGCCCCGGGACCTCTGGCCCCTGGTCCAGTCCCAGGCCACCTGCGCCACCGCGGTGTGGCGGAACCCGGACCAGGGCATCTGGGAGGCCCGCGGTGCGCCCCAGCACTACGTGTCGTCCAAGCTCATGTGCTGGGTGGCGCTGGACCGCGCCGCCGCCCTCGCCACCATGCGGGGCGATGGCGATGCCCACGCCGCCTGGCGGGCCACCGCCGAGGAGATCCGGGACGACATCCTCGCCCACGGCGTCAGCGACGCCGGCGTCCTGCGCCAGCACTACGACACGGACGCCCTCGACGCCTCCACCCTGCTGGCCCCCATCTTCGGCTTCCTCCCCGGCGACGACCCCCGCCTCAAGGCCACGGTCCTCGCCGTCGCCGACGACCTCACCGAGCACGGCTTCGTGCTCCGCTACCACACCGACGAGACCGATGACGGCCTCTCGGGCAAGGAGGGGACCTTCCTCATCTGCTCGTTCTGGCTCGTCTCCGCCCTCGCCATCGTGGGGGAGCGGCGCCGGGCCCACGACCTCATGGAGCGGTTGCTGCGAGTGGCCTCGCCCCTCGGGCTGTACGCCGAGGAGTTCGATGTCGACACCGCCCACCACCTGGGGAACTTCCCCCAGGCGTTCTCCCACCTGGCGCTGATCGAGGCGGCCGGCCGGATCATCGCCGCCGAGCGGCTGGAGGAGCTGACGTGACCACCTCCTACGACGTCATCATCATCGGCAGCGGCGCGGGCGGCGGCACGCTGGCGCACCGCCTCGCCCCGTCGGGCAAGCGGGTCCTGATCGTGGAGCGGGGCGACTGGCTGCCGCGCGAGCCGGCGAACTGGGACACCGGGGAGGTGTTCGTCGACGGGCGGTACATCTCACCCGACACCTGGTACGACGAGCACGACCACCCGTTCCAGCCCCAGGTCCACTACTTCGTGGGCGGGGCCACCAAGCTCTACGGGGCGGCGCTGTACCGGCTGCGGGCCGAGGACTTCGGCGAGCTGCACCACCACGACGGCATCTCCCCCGCTTGGCCCATCTCCTACGCCGACCTGGAGCCGTACTACACGCAGGCCGAGGTCCTGTACGAGGTGCATGGCGCCCGCGGCGAGGACCCCACCGATCCGCCCGCGTCCGGCGACTACCCGTTCCCGGCCCTGGCGCACGAGCCCCGCATCCAGCAGCTGGCCGACGACCTGGCCGCCGCCGGCTACCACCCGTTCCACGCCCCCTGCGGCGTCCGGCTCGATGCGGCCAACATGCCCTACAGCACGTGCGTGCGCTGCGGGCGCTGCGACGGGTTTCCCTGCCCGCTCCACGCCAAGAGCGACGCCGACGTGCTGGGCGTGCGCCCGGCGCTGCTGCAGCCCAACGTGACCCTGCTCACCAACGCCCGGGCGGTGCGGCTGGAGACCGACCCCACCGGGCGGACCGTGACCGGCGTGGTCGTCGAGGGCGAGGGTGGCACGGAGACCCTGACGGGCGACATCGTGGTCGTGTCCTGCGGGGCGGCGAACACCGCCAAGCTGCTGCTGTCCTCGGCCAGCGAGGCCCACCCCGACGGCCTGGCCAACGGCTCGGGCGAGGTGGGGCGGAACTACATGTTCCACAACAGCCAGGCCGTGCTGGCCCTGTCGCGCGAGCCCAACCCCACGGTGTTCCAGAAGACGCTCGGGCTGAACGACTTCTACCTCACCGGCGGCGGCCACGGCGACGGCGGGTACCCGCTCGGCAACATCCAGATGGTGGGCAAGTCGCAGGCCGAGATGTACAAGGGCGAGAAGCCGCTCGAGACGAAGCTGGCGCCCACCTTCGCCCTCGACGAGGTCGCCGAGCACGCGGTCGACTTCTGGCTGTCGACCGAGGACCTGCCCCGGCCCGACAACCGGGTCACGCTGGCGGCCGACGGCAACGTCCGCCTGACGTACACGCCCACCAACCAGGTCCCGGCCGAGGAGCTGTACCACAAGCTCCGCTCCATGCTCGGGCACCTGGGCATGCACCCGGACCACCTCATCCCCCGGCACGCCTACCTCAAGACCAGCATCCCGGTGGCCGGGGTGGCCCATCAGGCCGGCACCACGCGGTTCGGCAGCGACCCCGCCACCTCGGTCCTGGACGTCAACTGCCGCGCCCACGAGGTGGACAACCTGTACGCGGTCGACACCAGCTTCTTCCCCAGCATCGGCGCGGTGAACCCCGCCCTCACCGCCATGGCCAACGCCCTGCGGGTCGGCGACCACCTGCTGGAGCGCCTGGGCTGACGAGGAGGGCGGGATGCACATCCTCGCGGTGGACCCGGTCCCGTGGGCCCGGGCGCAGATGGCGGGCACGCTCGCGTTCCACATCGTGCTCGTGCCGCTCGGCGTGTCGTGGGCCGCCATGACCCTCATCGCCAACTACAAGGCCATCCGCCACGACGACGAGGCCGCCCTGCTGCTGGCGCAGCGCTGGTCGAAGTACATGGCCGTCACCTTCGCGGTCGGGGCCGTGACCGGCACGGTGCTGAGCTTCGAGTTCGGGCTGCTGTGGCCCCGCTTCATGGGCCAGTGGGGTGAGGCGTTCGGGGTGCCGTTCGCCTTCGAGGGCCTGTTCTTCTTCACCGAGGCGGTGTTCGTCTCCATCTACATCTTCGGCTGGAAGCGCCTGCGACCCTGGCCCCACTTCTGGTGTGGCGTGCCCATCGTCGTCGCCGGCATCGGGGGAAGCGCCTCGGTGGTGGCCGCCAACGCCTGGATGAACTCCCCCTCGGGGTTCACCCGCAACAGTGCGGGCGACATCGTCGACGTCGACCCGTGGCGGGTGATCTTCAACGACGCCATGCCGCTGATGGCCGCCCACATGATCATCGCCGCCTACGTGGTCGGCGGCTTCCTCGTGGCCTCGGTCTACGCGGTCGGGATGCTGCGGGGTCGCCGGGACCGCTACCACCGGCTCGGCTTCCTGATCCCGTTCACGGTCGCCTCCATCGCCATCCCGATACAGATGGGGGTGGGCGACTCGCTGGCCCGCTGGGTCTACAACAACCAGCCGATCAAGTTCGCCGCCATCGAGCTGGTCCCCGAGACCGACTCCGACGTCCCCGAGACGCTGCTCGGCCACCTCAACGACGACGGCACGGTCTCGGGCGGAGTCGAGATCCCGGGCCTGGCCTCGTGGCTGTCGGACCCGAGCGACGGGACCGCCACCGTCGTCCAGGGACTCGACACCGTTCCCGCCGACGAGCGCCCGACCACCCGCGAGGTGAACGTCGTCCACCTGGCCTGGGACGTCATGGTGGGCCTGGGGACCCTGCTGTTCCTGCTGGCGCTGTGGTACGCAGCGGCGTGGCTGTTCCGCCGGGACATGCCCCGAAGCCGGCCCTTCCTCTGGGTGGCCTCGGCCGCCGGGGTCCTGGCGGTGATCGCCATGGAGGCCGGGTGGGTGGTCAGCGAGGTCGGCCGCCAGCCCTGGATCGTCTACGAGCTCACCAAGGTGCAGGACGCAGCCACCGCCAACACCGGCGTGTGGATCACGACCCTCGTCATCGGCGCGCTGTACGTGGGGCTGGGAGTGACGACCATCCTGGTGCTGCGGGGCATGAGCCGACGTGCCCGCGAGGCGGCGGACGTCAAGGACACCGAGGTCCCGTACGGCCCCGACATCGAGATCCCCGAGCCGCCGGTGCCGGTCGCATGAGCGAGCTTGTCGAGCGAATCAGAAACACAGTGCGCTACTCGGCCCTGTGGGCCGAGTGCTCATTGCGCCCAGCCCGAAGGGTGGGCCAATGAGCACCGCGGCTGCCGTCGTGCTGTTCGTGGGGGTGACCGCCTACGCCGTGTTCGGCGGTGCCGACTTCGGGGCGGGCTTCTGGGACCTGACGGCCGGGGGCACCCGGCGGGGAGCCCGGCCCCGGGAGGTCATCGACCACTCGATCGGGCCGGTGTGGGAGGCCAACCACGTCTGGCTGATCTTCACCTTCGTCGTCCTGTGGACCTGCTTCCCCGAGGCCTACGCCTCCATCACCCTCACGCTGTTCGTCCCGCTCACCATCGCCGCGGTCGGCATCGTGTTCCGCGGCGCGAGCTTCGCCTTCCGCAAGGCCGTGTTCCGCACGCGCGACCGGCGCAACTTCGGGGCGGCGTTCGCCATCTCCTCGGTGATCGTCCCCTACTGCATGGGCGCGGTCGCCGGAGGGATCGCCTCGGGGCGGGTCCCGGCCGGGGGCAAGGCCGGCGACGCGTGGGACAGCTGGGTCAACCCGACCTCGATCCTGGGCGGCGTGCTGGCGGTGTGCGTGGCGGCCTACCTGGCCGCGGTGTACCTCGTGTGGGACGCCCACCGCCTGGGCGACGAGCCGATGGTCGAGTACTTCCGCCGGCGCGCGGTCGGGGCCGCGGTGGCCAGCGGGATCGTGGCCTTTGCGGGCATCTTCGTGCTCGCCGCCGATGCCGACTACGTGTTCGACGGCCTCAAGTCCCGGGCCCTGCCGCTGGTGATCCTGTCGGGCGTGTGTGGGGTCGGCACCCTCTGGCTGCTCCACCGGCGGCAGCGCCGCGGCGCCCGGCTCGGCGCCATCGCCGCCGTCGCCTCCGTGGTGGTGGCGTGGGGCGTGGCCCAGTGGGACTACATGCTCCCCGAGTCCCTCACGGTGGAGGCCGCGGCCGCGCCCTCCGGCACGATCGCCGCGGTCCTCGTCGCGACCGGGCTGGCGGTCGTGCTCATCCTCCCGGCGTTCGGCCTGCTGTACACCCTCGACCAGCGCGACGCCCTGGCCGAGTCGGAGAGCTAGGGCGCCATCACTTTGGCCGAGCGCAGGCCCCGGTACCTGCGCGGCGTGGTCGAGACGGATGCTGCGAGCGGTCCGGACGCGGACCAGCCGCGGCTCGAGCTGCGCTGGCCCGTGGCCATCGCGGTGTCGGCGTTCATCGTCCTCACCGTCGGGCTACGGGTGCTGGTGCCGCGGCGCGAGTCGCTCGGGCCGCACTGGGTGGTCCCGGCGATCGAGATGACGCTGCTGGCCGTCCTCGTGGCGGCGCACCCGTCCACCCCGCGCGAGCGGGCGAGTCTGCGCCGGCTCTCGATCGGGTTGACCGTGCTGCTCGCGGCCTCGGCGCTGCTGCCGACCGGCCTCCCGATCTACGAGCTGGTCACCGGCAGCGCGGTCACCGCTTCGGCCGACTCCCTGCTGGCTTCGGGGACCCTGGTGTGGGTCGGGAACGCGCTGATCTTCGGGTTGCTCTACTGGCAGCTCGACAGCGGGGGGCCGCTCGCCCGCCACCAGGCGGTTCGGCAGTACCCCGACTTCGCCTTCACCCAGCAGCTCAGTCCCGAGCTGGCGCCGCCCGGTTGGCGCCCCCGCTACATGGACTACTTCGTGCTCGGCTTCACCACCAGCACCGCCTTCAGCCCGACCGACGTGATGCCCATGGCGGCATGGGCAAGCTGGCGATGGCGCTCCAGTCGCTCATCTCCCTGACCGTGGTCGGCCTGGTCATCGCCCGAGCCGTCAACGTGTTCTCCTAGATCGATGGAGGCCGAGGACGCCAGGCAGAACCGGCTGGAGCTGCTCGCCACCCTGCTGCTGGCGGTGGCGGTGGTGGCCACGGCCTGAGCACCTACCAGGGAGCCCGCTGGCGCGGCGAGCAGGCGGCCGAGACCGGCAAGGCCACCGCGGCGCGCATCGAGTCGTCCGAGGCGGCCACCCGGGCGGGCCAGCTCACCCAGATCGACATCGCCACCTTCACCCAGTGGGTCGACGCCACTGTGGCCGGCGACGCCGAGCTCGCCGGGTTCTACCAGCAGCGGTTCCGCGAGGAGTTCCAACCGGCGTTCGACGCCTGGCAGGCCACCCAGCCCCTGACCAACCCGGACGCGCCGCTGACCCCGTTCGCCCTGCGCGAGTACCGGCTCGCCGACGCCGACCGCGCCACACGCCTCAACCGGGCGGCCGGCGCCCGTTCGGACGCCGCGAGCGCAGCCAACCACCATGCGGACCAGTACCTGCTCGCGGTGGTGCTGTTCGCGACCGCGCTGTTCTTCGCCGGAATCTCGGGCAAGGTGCGGAGCCAGCTCTCGCGCGAGCTGCTGCTTGGCCGCTGTGATCTTCGTGGGCACCCTGATCTGGGTGGTGACCTTCCCCGAGTGGTTCACCCAGACGGGATGAACCATTGCCGCGGCAACCGCACGACACTGACCCCATGAGCGCGCTGCCATGGGACGACACGCAGGACTTCGAGGACGTGGAGCGCGGGTTCGTCGCCCGCAGCGACGAGCGGCAGGTCAAGGCGGCCGACGGCCGGATCGTGTGGGGCATCGTCAGCCAGGACGACGTGGAGGCCGGGAGGGTCTCGATCATCGCTCCCGACGGGTTCATGGAGCACGCGGTGTCGGAGAACGTGTTCGCGGGCACCGCCATGGCTCGGCGGGCCGGCTACATGTACGGCGCCGCGCTCGACAAGGGGCCCGCCGGGCAGGTGGGGGCCGGGCTGGGGCAGACCACCTCCACCGGGGAGCCGACCCTGATCTCCCCGACCATCGACATCACCACCACCGGGCAGGAGCTGACGGTCGCCGGTGTCCGGATCGTGTTCCAGGTCACGCCGGGCACTGAAGCGCCGGCGGAGATGAACTTCTACTTCCCCGACCACCGGGCGCTGTGCGCGGCCGAGAACACCTCCCACACGCTGCACAACATCCTGACCCTGCGGGGCGCCGTGGTCCGCGACGCTCACGACTGGGCCCACTACCTGACCGAGACCATCGGGCTGTGGGGCGACGACCTGGAGGTGGTGTTCGCCTCCCACCACTGGCCCACCTGGGGACGCGAGCGCGCCGTCGAGTTCCTCGCCCTCCAACGCGACATCTACCTCTACCTGCACGACCAGACGCTGCGCCTGATCAACCAGGGCTACGTGGGGTCCGAGATCGCCGAGGTGCTGGAGATGCCGCCGGCGCTGGACGCGGCTTGGCACACCCACGGCTACTACGGCTCGGTCAGCCACAACGTGAAGGCCATCTACCAGCGCTACCTCGGCTGGCACGAGGGCAACCCCGCCCGCCGCTGGCGCCATCCACCGGAGGCCGCGGCCGCGCGCTACGTCGCCGCCATGGGTGGGGCCGACGCCGCCGTCGCCGTGGCCCGGAAGGCCTACGACGACGGCGACCAACGCTGGGCCGTCGAGGTCCTCGACCACGTCCTGTTCGCCGACGAGCCGCAACATGCCCGGGACCTGCAGGCCGACGCCATGGAGCAGCTCGCCTTCGGGGCCGAGAACGGCACCTGGCGCAACGCGTACCTCGCGGGCGCCGCCGAGCTGCGCCACGGCAGCTTCGGGACCCCCACGACCGTCGGGCCCGACCTCCTGGGCGCCCTCACCGCCACCCAGGTCTTCGACAGCGTCGCCATCCGCATCGACGGCCCCCGCGCCTGGGACGAGCACCTGACGCTGTCGTGGGTCATCAGCGACACGGGCGCCACCTACGTCACCGAGCTGCGCAACGGCGCCCTCAACCACCGCGAGGTCGATGCCCCGGCGCCCGGCACGTGCTTCACGCTCACCCGGGCGGCGCTCATCGGGCTCGTCACCGGCACCCTCGACCCGGCCCAGGCGGTAGCGGACGGCACGGTCGCCATCGCCGGGGATCCCTCCGGCCTCCAGCGCCTGGTGTCGCTGATCGCACCCATCGACCCCGACTTCGCCATCGTCACCCCGTGACGGCCAAAGGAGACACGTGGCCCGATCCCGCCTGCTCGCTGCCGTTGCCGTCGTCCTGCTGCTGGCCTCCGCCTGCGGCGACGACGATACGGTCGGCTCCGTGGCCCCCGACGACGACAGCCGCGGCACCCCCCTGGAGGGGACCACCTGGGTGCTGTCGGCCGACGCCCCGCTGGGCGTGGCGCTGGAGGCGATCGCGGTGACCGCCCGATTCCAGGACGGGAGGCTCAGCGGCCACAGCGGCTGCAACCGGTACACCGCGCCGTACGAGGTTGATGGCGACTCGCTCAGCATCGGCCCCGACATCGGCGGGACGAGCATGGCCTGCCCGCCGGCGCAGATGGTGGTCGAGCAGGCCTACCTCGGCCGGCTGCCCCAGGTCACCGCCTTCGCCATCGACGGCACGACTCTGACCATGACGGACGACCAGGACAAGACCATCCTGCGGTACGAGGCGACCGAGGGGTCCGAGGCCATCCAGGGCGACTGGGAGGTCACCAGCTACTACGCGGGCACCGCCATCACTTCGGTGCTCGGCGGCGTCACCATGACCGCCAAGTTCGAGGACGGCACGGTCAGCGGCAACACGGGCTGCAACAGCTTCAACGGCCCGTACGAGATCGACGGGCAGAACATCACCATCGGCCCGCTGGCGTCGACCCTGGCCGCCTGCCCGACCCCCGAGCTCTCCACGCAGGAGACGAACTACCTCAACGCCCTGCAGCTGGCCAAGACCTTCCAGGTCACCGGGGACCAGCTCGATCTGTTCCGGGAGGGCGGCACCTACGCGGTGAGCTTCGTGTCCGGTTGAGCCGCGGTTACCCCTTGCTTCCTCCAGAGCTAACGGTTATCTTCGATCTAACCGTTAGCTCTGGAGGGTCGATGCAGCAGGAAGTGGTGCTGGCCATGCTGGCCAAGGAGCCTTCACACGGCTACGAGCTGCGAGGGCGGTTGCGGCACGCGCTGGGCCCGCTCGGGGACGGGATGAACCCCGGGCACGTCTACGTCACGCTGACCCGGCTGGAGAAGGCGGGCCTGGTGCGGGGCGAGCTGGCCGTCGGATCGCCGGACCGGGCGGACCGCAAGGTGTACGAGCTGACCGCGGACGGGCAGCAGCGGGTGGCCGAGTGGCTGGCCGACGTGGAGTGGCCCAAGCCCGACCTGGCGGAGTTCCACCTCAAGCTGATCGCCGCGGCGGCCTCGGGCCTGGCCGATCCGGTCAGCATCGTGGACACCCAGCGCCGCGAGCTGTTGCGCCGGCTGCGCGACGCCCAGCGCGCCGCCCTGGACGAGGAGGACCGCTCCGACGCCGCGCTGCTGCTGGAGGGCATCGTGCTGCGCCTGCAGGCCGACCTGCGCTGGCTGGAGGCCTGCGAACGAACCTGGACGGACCGGAGGAGAGTGCAATGAGCGAGCTTGTCGAGCGAACCAGAAACACAGTGCGTTACTCGGCCCCGTGGGCCGAGCGCTCATTGCGCGCAGCCCGAAGGGTGCGCCGATGAGCGACAACGAGGACACCTGCGTGCTGCGGGCACGGGGGTTGCAGAAGCACTACGGCCGCGGCGAGGGGCTGGTGCGGGCGGTCGACGGGGTCGACCTCGACGTCGCCCGCGGCGAGGCGGTGGCGGTGATGGGGCCGAGCGGCTGCGGGAAGTCCACGCTGCTGCACCTGCTGGGCGGGCTGGACCGTCCCTCCGGCGGCGAGGTCGCGCTGGCGGGACGGCGCATCGACCAGCTGAGCGAGCGGGCCCTGGCCCGGATGCGGCGCAACGACGTCGGCTTCGTCTTCCAGGCGTTCCACCTGATGGAGGAGCTCACCGCGGTGGAGAACGTCGAGCTTCCCGCCCTGGTGGGCGGGCGCTCGGCCCGGGCCGCCCGCCGGCGGGCGACCGAGCTGTTGGAGCGGGTCGGGCTGGCCGACCGGGCCGGCTTCCTGCCCTCCGCGCTGTCGGGTGGCCAGCGCCAGCGAGTGGCGATCGCCCGGGCTCTGATCAGCGACCCGCTGGTCGTGTTGGCCGACGAGCCCACCGGCAACCTCGACAGCGCCGCCACGGTGGACGTGCTGCGCCTGTTCGACCGCCTGCACGAGGCCGGGCAGACGCTGGTCATCGTGACCCACGACGAGCGGATCGCGGCCACCGCCGACCGGCTGATCAGCATGCGCGACGGCGCTTTCGTCGACGAGACCCAGCTGTCCGGCGGCATCAGCGGGCGGCTGGGGGCCCTGGTCGGACTGGAGGGCTGAGGATGGGCCGGATCCTGCTCGTCACCCGCCTCGTCGCCCGGAACCTGCGGCGCCGCCCGGCGGAGGCCGCCCTCCTCCTGCTGGCGATCACGGCCGCCACCACCACGCTCACGCTCGGCCTCGCCCTGCACGGGGTCATCGACGACCCCTATCAGGCCACCCGCGAGGCGACCGCGGGCCCCGACGTCGTGGCCAGCGCCGCGCCCGACATCCTCGCCGGAGGGCCCGCCGACGTTGCGGGCCTGGAGGCGCTGGCGAACGAGTCCGGCGTCGCGGAAAGTAGCGGGCCGTACCCGCTCGTCGGGGCGGAGCTGGACACCGATGGCGGGCCCGCCACGCGACTCACGCCGGCCGGCGAGGTGATCGGTGGAGCGGCGGGCGTGTGGGCGATAGGCCGTGACGACCACGAGACGTCGGTCGACCGGCCGAAGGTGACCGTCGGCACCTGGGTGCGGGACGGCGGCGCGGTGGTGGAGGCCGGCTTCGCCCAGGCTCTCGGTGTCGGCCCCGGCGACCAGGTCACGTTGCGGACCCGCCTGTGCACGTTCATGACCCCCGCCCATCCCGAGGAGGAGTGCCACGTCGTCAACGAGCGGTCGTTCGAGGTGGTCGGCGTGGCGGTCACGGCCGCGGCGAGGCCGTACCCGAATGTGTGCTTCGAACTGTATTGCTCGTGGTTCGGGGAGCGCGCGGAGGAGGCCATGCAGGCCGGTCCGCCCCCGAGCGATCCTGCGCCCGGACCGGACGGCGAGGATCCGTTCGAGGACGCGTTGCATGCCACGGAGCCCGTCGAGCCGGGCCTGGTCTGGCTCACCGACGCCGACGCCCGGGGGCTGTCGCCGGGAGACGAGTGGCTGTCCTACGTCGTGAACCTGAAGCTGGAAGACCCGACGGCCGCGCCGGCGTTCGCCGATGCCCACCAGACGCTCATGTCGGAGCGCCAACTCCTGGACCCGTGGCAGGGCATCAAAGACGGGCACGACCAGGTGGTGAAGGACCAGCAGCAGGTCCTACGCGTCGGCAGCTGGCTGCTCGGGCTGCTGGCCGCGGCCAGCGTGACCGTCCTCGTCGGCGGCCGGTTGGCCGACCAGACGCGGCGCGTCGGG
The DNA here is from genome assembly GCA_046734715.1 of Actinomycetota bacterium. Lineage (GTDB taxonomy): Bacteria > Actinomycetota > Acidimicrobiia > Acidimicrobiales > VFJN01 > ZC4RG19. The sequence goes on from JBKPRV010000561.1 coordinate 16,333, forward strand.
TTGCTCAAGGCGGTCGGCGGCAGCCCGCGCCTTGTCGCGGTGGTGCTGCTCGCCGAGTACGCGTTCCTGGCGCTCCTGGCGGCGGCGGCCGGGCTGCTGGCCGGATGGCTGGCCGCTCCGCTGCTGACCGATCCCGGGGCCGGCCTGCTCGGTCGGGCGGGCGCGCCCAGCCTCACGCTCTCCACGGTGGGCGTGGTCACGGCCGTGGCCCTCGGCGTCGCCATCGTCGCCACCTTCGTCCCCGCCATCCGCGCCGCCCGCACCAGCACCGTCCGCGCCCTGGCCGACGCGGCCCGCACGCCCCGGCGCATGCCCCGGCTGATCGCCGTCTCGGCGCGCCTGCCGGTCCCCCTGCTGCTCGCGCTGCGGGTGGGAGCCCGCCGGCCCCGCCGCCTGGTGCTGAGCGCCGCCATCGTGGCCATCGCGGTCTGCGGGATCGTGGCCGCGCTGGCGGCCCGCGCCACGCTGGATCACGACGCCTTGCTGGTCGGGGGGACCGATCCCGCAAGCGCACGCCTCAACCAGGTGCTGCTCGTGATCACTGGCATGCTGGGCGCCCTCGCGGCTGTCAATGCCGTCTTCGTCACCTGGGCGACCGCGCTCGACGCAAGGCACGCCTCGGCTCTGGCCCGGGCGCTCGGAGCCACGCCTCAGCAGGTCAGCTCCGGGCTGTCGGCCGCCCAGGTCCTCCCTACGCTGGCCGGTGCAACCCTCGGTGTCCCCGCCGGCCTCGCGCTGTTCGGCGCCCTGAGCGGCGACGAGATCGCCCATCCGGCATCGTGGCAGCTGGTGGCGGTGGTGGCGGTCACCGTGCTGGTGGTGGCCGCGCTCACCACCATCCCGGCCCGACTCGGCGCCCGTCGCCCCGCGGCCGAGACCCTCCAAGCCGAGCTCGCCTGAATCCCCGCGCGTTCTGGCCAGCCTGACATGCGCCCACGCGCTAGCACTTAGGGACAGTTGACCCCTGAGAGGGAGATGAGGATGCCACACGTGTTCCTGTCCGATGACTGGTTCGATGCCGTCGAGGGGCTGCGCGACGAGATGCCCGAGCCTCCCGCGGCGCTGAAGGACCTGGTCATCAACATCGTCGTCGCCGGCGGACCCGACGGTGACCGCGAGATCCACATGGCCGGCGGCCAGTTCGAGCGCGGCCTCGCCGAGGGTGCCCCGACCAAGCTCACGGTGCCCTTCGACGTGGCGAAGTCGATGTTCATCGACGGCAACCAGCAGGCCGGCATGCAGGCCTTCATGTCGGGCCAGATCAAGGTGGAGGGCGACATGTCCCGGCTCATGGCCATGCAGGCCGCCGGGGGACCGACGCCCGAGCAGATCGCCCTGCAGGAGAAGCTCAAGGCGCTCACCGCCTGAGATCGGCGAGCGCACGACCGCGGGCCCCGGCGTGAGGCGGCACGCCAGCCCCGCGGTCGCCGGCCTCCGAGGCGGATCCGGCCTAGCCGGCCTCCCGGTGGTCGTCGGAGTCGTCGGGGCCGCGCTCGGGCCGGGTGAGGTCGATGCCGAGGGATGCGGCGGCGCGGAACACGTCCTCGTCGAGGTCGCGCAGCTCGACCTGCTGGCCGTCCTGCGCCACCACCTCGATGTCGAGGGCCAGGCCGCGGGTCTCGCGGATCATCACCTTGAAGCTCTCGGGGATCCCGGGCTCGGGCGCGTTCTCGCCCTTGACGATGGCCTCGTACAGCTTCACGCGGCCCAGCACGTCGTCGGACTTGGTGGTGAGCATCTCCTGGAGCGTGTACGCGGCGCCGTAGGCCCACAGCGCCCACACCTCCATCTCGCCCAGTCGCTGGCCGCCGAACTGGGCCTTCCCGCCCAGCGGCTGCTGGGTGATCGCCGAGTACGGGCCGGTCGAGCGGGCGTGGAGCTTGTCGTCCACCATGTGGACGAGCTTCAGCATGTAGACCCAGCCGACCGTGACCGGCTGGTCGAAGGGCCGGCCGCTGCGGCCGTCGATCAGCCGGGCCTTGCCGTCCGGGCCCACCAGGCGCCCGCCATCGGGCGTCTCGGGCCGCAGGCCGTCGAGGGCCTCGCGGATGGTCGGGTGGTCGCCGGCCCGGTCGCGCTCGTCCCAGTGGGCGCCGTCGAACACCGGCGTGGCCACGTAGGTGGCCGGCCGGGCGGTGGGCGAGGTCTTCCGGCTCCCGCCCGCGGGTGAGCCCGTCGTGTCGTGGCCGTCCTGCCAGCCCCAGCGGGCCGCGTAGCCCAGGTGGGCTTCCAGCACCTGACCGACGTTCATCCGCGGCGCCACCCCCAACGGGTTGAGGATGATGTCGATCGGGGTGCCGTCGGCCAGGTAGGGCATGTCCTCGACGGGGAGGATCTTCGAGATGACGCCCTTGTTGCCGTGGCGCCCGGCCAGCTTGTCGCCGACCGAGATCTTGCGCTTCTGGGCGACGTAGACCCGCACGAGCTGGTTCACGCCCGGGGCCAGCTCGTGGCCGTCCTCGCGGGTGAACACCCTGACGTCGATGACCTTGCCCGCCTCGCGGTGGGGGATCTTGAGGGAGGTGTCGCGGACCTCGCGGGCCTTGTCGCCGAAGATGGCGCGCAGCAGGCGCTCCTCGGGCGTGAGCTCGGTCTCGCCCTTGGGCGTGACCTTGCCCACCAGCACGTCACCCGTCCCCACCTCGGCGCCGATGCGGATGATGCCCCGCTCGTCGAGGTCCTTCAGCATCTCCTCGGTCTGGTTGGGGAGGTCGCGGGTGATCTCCTCCGGGCCGAGCTTGGTGTCGCGGGCGTCGACCTCGTACTCGTGGATGTGGATCGACGTCAGCACGTCGTCGCGGACGAGCCGCTCGCTGATGATCACCGCGTCCTCGAAGTTGTAGCCCTCCCAGGACATGTAGGCGGCCAGCAGGTTCTTGCCGAGCGCCAGCTCCCCGCCGTCGGTCGACGGCCCGTCGGCCAGGACGTCGCCGGCCCGCACCCGGTCGCCCTCCCGCACCGCGGGCTTCTGGTCCACGCAGGTGTCCTGGTTGGAGCGCTCGAACCGGGACAGCCGGTGCACCCGCCGCCGGGCCCCGCGCCCCGGCTCCAGGTACTCGACGGTGATGTGGTCGGCCGCCACCTCGCTCACGGTGCCGTCCGCCTCGGCCAGCAGCATGGCGCCGCCGTCCCGCGCGGCGCGGGCCTCCATGCCCGTGCCGACGAAGGGCGCCTCGGGGCGCAGGAGGGGTACCGCCTGCTTCTGCATCGACGCACCCATGAGCGCCCGGGTGATGTCGTCGTGCTCGACGAAGGGGATCAGCGACGTGCCCACCGACACGATCTGGCGCGGCGACACGTCCATGAGCTGGACCTCCGACGGCGCCACCGTGCAGATCTCGGTGGTGGCGCCGAAGAACGTCTCCCGCTCCAGCTGCACCCGCAGGTCGGACAGCGACGCGGCCTGCGGGTTCCGCCGGGCCAGCACGCGGTCGCTCAGCAGCTCGCCGTCGGGGCCCAGCGGCGTGTTGGCCTGGGCGACGACGTAGTCCTCCTCCTCGTCCGCGGTGAGCCACACGATCTCGCCGGTCACCGTGCCGTCCACCACCTGGCGGTAGGGCGTCTCGATGAAGCCGAACTCGTCCAGCCGGGCGTAGCTGGCCAGGGCGCCCTGGAGCCCGATGTTCGGTCCCTCGGGGGTCTCGATGGGGCACATGCGGCCGTAGTGCGAGAAGTGGACGTCGCGGACCTCGAAGCCCGCCCGCTCCCGCGTGAGCCCGCCGGGCCCGAGGGCGGAGAGCCCGCGGCGGTGCGCCAGCCCGGACAGCGGGTTGACCTGGTTCATGAACTGGGAGAGCTGGCTGGAGCCGAAGAACTCCTTGAGGGATGCCACCACCGGCCGGATGTTGATCAGCGTCTGGGGCGTGATGGCCTCGACGTCCTGGGTGGTCATGCGCTCGCGCACGACCCGCTCCATGCGGGACAGGCCGATGCGCACCTGGTTCTGGATCAGCTCGCCCACCGAGCGGATG
>JBKPRV010000562.1:0-9247 GCA_046734715.1 Actinomycetota bacterium
GCTCAGTGCTGCTCGGTGAAGGCTTGGGTGAGCCGGAGGATCACGAGATCCATGTCGGCCCGGGCTGCCGCCGGATCCTCGGCCTGGGCGATGTAGAGCGCGGCCTCGTCGACCGCGCCGACGAGGACGTGGGTCAACGCCAGGACCGGCTGGGCCGGCATGGAGCCGCGGTCGATGCCGTCCTGGAGGAGGGCGGCGATGAGCCCGACGGTGTGCCGGAGGCAGATCTCGCGCCAGCGGTCCCACCCGAGGACCGAGGGACCGTCGAGCAGGACGATGCGCTGGAGATCCGGTTCGCTGCTGGCGTCGAGGAACGCGTCGGCGCCGGCGCGGAGCATGCCCGCGGTGTCGCTCGGGTCGAAGCCGGCGACCGAGCCGGCGACCCGTTGGGCGATCTCGGCCTCGACCTCGTCGAGCACGGCGGCGAACAGGTCGGCCTTGTCGGCGAACTGGTGGTAGAGGGCGCCCCGGGTCATGCCCGCGTCGCGGGCGATCCGCTCGGCGCCGACCTCGGCGAAGCCTTCGGCCCCGAACAGCCGGCGCGCCGCGGCGACCAGCGCGGCCCGCGTCTGGGCCGTGCGCTCCCCCTGTGTCCGTCGTGCCGTCACTGAGGCTTTTGTCACAGATCCAAACCTTTGACAGGGATGTGACTTTCATACAGTCTGTACGGAAGTTTCATACACCCTGTATGGAAGTTCGCAGGTTACCGGAGGAACCATGCCCACCCTCGATCTTCCGACCGGCCCCGTCGACTACCGGGTCTTCGGCCCCGAGGCCGGAGATGCGCCGGTCGCGGTGTTCGTCCACGGCTTCCTCGTCAGCGGCACCCTGTGGGAGCCCGTGGCGGAGCGCCTGGCGGCCGACGGGGTGCGCTGCATCGTGCCGGACTGGCCGCTCGGTGCCCACCGCCGGCCCGCGGATCCCGACGCGGAGCTGTCGCCGATCGCCGTCGCCGGGTCCGTGCTCGCCCTGCTCGACGCGCTCGACCTCCACGGCGTGACCCTCGTCGGCAACGACACCGGAGGCGGCCTGTGCCAGCTGGCGCTGCGTGACGGCGCGCCGCGAGTGGGCGGGCTCGTGCTCACCAACTGCGACGCCTTCGAGCAGTTCCCGCCGCGGTTCTTCGTGCCGCTGTTCATCGCCGCCCGCTCCCGCGCCGCCGTCTGGGCCCTCGGCCAGCAGGTCCGGCTGCGGGCCGTGCGCCACTCGCCGCTGGCCTTCGGGCCGCTGCTCAACCGACCCATCGACGCCGGCCTCACCCGCAGCTGGATCCAGCCGATGCTCGACAGCTCGGCGATCCGGCACGACATCACCCGCTTCACCCGCGGCATGCAGCGCACCGAGCTCGTCGACGCCGGCCGCTGGCTGGGCGACTTCACCGGTCCGGTGCGGCTCGTGTGGGGCACGCGTGACAAGCACTTCACGATCGGCCTCGGCCGGCGATTGGCGGCCGCCTTTCCCCACGCTCAGCTCGACACGGTCGGCGACGCCAAGACCTTCGTGCCCATCGACCGGCCGGACGCCGTCGCCCAGGCCGTCCGCGCGGTCTCCGAGAGCGCCTACCGGGCCGCTCGCCCGCGGCCGCCGCGGTAGTACCGGGGCGCCCAGACGGCGAGCGGATCCTCGCCTTCGCGGGACGGCATGCGCCAACACTGGACCTCCGAGCCGGCAAGCGGCACACGGAGCAGGGCGCGGCGCTCCTGGATCGTGTCCAGGAGATAGGCGTCGCCCCAGGCCGGGGGCGTGTACCGCAGCGTGATCTCGCGGTAGAGGTCACGCCAGGCGTCGTCCTCGCCCAGGTCGTGGACGATCTCGGCCCGCCCTCGCACCACCAGCTTCCGGCTCGGGGGCCGGGACTCGTCGATCGTGCAGCAGACCTGAGGGTTACGGCGGATGTGGCCGAGCCAGGCGGAGCGCTCCCGGGGCGTGAACCACAGCGCGCCGTCCCGAGCTATGAACCAGATCGGCACGACGAGCGGCATCCCGATCTCGTCGACGACGCCGATCCGCAGCAGATGTCCCGGCTCGGACAGGAACTCGTCGATCTCCTCAGCGGTCATCCCCGGCACGGACGCTCCCCCCGTCGATCGGCGCCGTCCCCGATCATGGCCGCCCGGCGTGGGGAACGTCGACCGCTTCGGTGAGCACGATGCCGTCCGAGGCGCCGCCGTCGCCGTAGTTGTTGGCGACGACGTAGAGCGTCCGGCCGTCCTCGCCGCCGAGCATGCACGCGAAGCAGCCTCGGTCGGCCTCGACCGTCTGCAGCACGGCACCACCCTCCGCCACCCGGGCGCAGCGCTGGCCCGGCACGCTGGCGTACCAGATGGCCCCCTCGGCGTCGACGCAGATGCCGTCCGGGGCCGAGCCCGGCCCGAGGTCGGCCCAGACGCGCCGGTCGACCAGCTCGCCGGCGTCGGTGATGGTCCAGGCGGTCAGGCGATCGGCGTGCGACTCGGCCACCACCAGCGTGTCCTCGCCGAGCACGGCCATCCCGTTCGGGAACCACACGTCGCCCGCCACCTGGCGGCTGGTCCCGTCGGGCAGCACGACGGCCACGATCCCCGGCTTGCGTTCCTCCCACGGCATCGAGCCCGGCATGTCCACCCACGCCCGGCCGGCGGCATCGACGACGATCTCGTTGAACGGCTGCCCGATGGCGCCGTAGGGCGCCAGGTCGGAGCCCGCGACCACCCCGCCGGGCGTGGTGGCGACCAGCCGGCCGTCCGGCAACCAGTCGATCGAGAACGGCAGGCCCTCGACCCGGGCCACCACCTCCCGGTTCCCTCCGGCGTCGAACGACAGCACCTCACCCGCCAACCAGTCGCACATCCAGAACCGGCCGTCATGCCATCGCGGAGACTCCCCCATCTGGATGCCGGAAGCAAAGAGCTCGGTCATGCACTCACAGACTCCCACCGGCGCCACTTCTCATCGGCCGAACGCCTCACGGACAGGGCCAAAGGCTCCTGAGCGGGCGGCAGCGGTGCCGAGTACGGTCACTGGTGGCCCGACGAGAACGTCAGGGGGCGAGGTGGCCGTAGCCGGCTGTACCAGCGAACCGCGACGCTGTCCCGAGCTGGACGACGTGGTCGAGGTCGCCGCCGGCCGGTACCTCCTGGGCGAGCCGGGCCAGGAGCGCGAGGTGGGCCTCGGGGCGGTGTTGGTAGGGCGCTTCCCGGTCACCAATGCCCACCTGGTGGCCTTCATCGACGCCACCGGCGAGCCCGTCGCCTTCGACGTGGCCCGGCGGGCCCGTGATCCACAGCTCGCGGACCATCCGGCGACGGGCCTCACGTTCGCGGCGGCGCAGGCCTTCTGCGCCTGGGCGGCGGCGGAGCTGGCGCGCCCGGTGCGGCTGCCCACGGGACGCGAGTGGGAGGCGGCGGCTCGGGGCCACGATGGCCGGCCGTGGCCGTGGGGCCACGCCTTCGATCTTGAGCGGTGCGCCTGCGCCGAGAGCGGGATCGGCGCGACCGCGCCGGTGACGTCGCACCCTTCGGGCGCGAGCCCGTGCCACGCCGAGCAGCTCGCGGGGAACGTCTGGGAGTGGGTCGCCGACCCGCCGGTCGAGGGCTGGCGCGCCGTGCGCGGTGGCTCGTACCTGGACCACGAGTGGGGGCTGCGGGTGAGCCGGTCGCTCGCCGCCGACCCGGCCAGGGCCACGCTCACCACCGGCTTCCGCATCGCCATCGATCCCGACCGCTGACCAGGAGGTCACGCCGTGCCTGCCGATGCCCGACCGGACGAGGCCACGATCGTCGACGCCCTGGGCGACGTCTACGACCCGTGCTGCGCCGAGCGCGGCCTCAGCGTCGTCGACATGGGACTCGTCGAGGACGTCCATGTCGAGGGGTCCCGTGTCCGGGTCGACCTGGTGCTGACGACGGGCTGGTGCCCCTTCGTCGCCTCGCTGTCGGCCACGATCCCCGATCGCCTGCGGGGGCTTCCCGGCGTGGAGGACGTCGAGGTGAACGTGCTCTGGGACCCGGTGTGGACGAACGAGCGCCTGTCGCCGAAGGCCCGCGCCGAGCTCTCGATGCCCCTGGAACAGCTGATCCCCTACCGCGAGGGCCGCCTCGCCCGTACCCCCGAAGGAGCGTGACCGATCATGACGACCACCGACCGCCCCGAGACCGCGGCGTCGCGCCAGCGGGCCGTGCCCGCCTTCGTCTTCGACTCGGTCTGCCACGTCTTCAACTTCGACAAGAGCAACGCCCTCGGGCCCCCGGGCGACCTGTTCGACGAGCACCTGTACGCCTTCCACAGCCTGCTCACCCGGCAAGGGGAGCCGGTGATGTCCCGCGACGAGTTCTTCCGCGAGTGGTCGGTCGACGAGATCTACCGCATGGTGATCGAGGGCTCGGACACCGACATGATCGTGGCCCAGCCGTTGCCGCTCACCGACCTGTTCCGCGACGGCCTGTCGCCGTGGGAGAAGTGCGCGGACATGGCCCGCCAGCACCCGGACCGGGCCGTGTTCTGGGGGTCGGTGAACCCGCTCGAGGGCAAGCGGGCGCTCGACCTGATGGAGGTCCAGGTCAAGGAGCACGGGGCGAAGGCGTTCAAGTTCTACAACGTCCGCTACGACTACGGGCAGCCGTTCCCGTGGCGGATGGACGACCCGCGGGTGGCCTTCCCGGTGTTCGAGAAGGCCCAGGAGCTGGGGGTCAACCTGATCGGCGTGCACAAGGGCGTGCCGCTCGGCCCGCAGCCCGTCGAGCACACGCGGACCTTCGACATGGACGGGGCGGCGGCCAACTTCCCCGACATCAACTTCGTCATCTTCCACGTCGGGCTGCCCTGGCTCGACGAGGTCCTGTGGCAGATCGTCCGCTTCCCCAACCTCTACGCCTCGATCGCCGCCACCGTGAACTTCATCGCCCGCCAGCCGCGGGTGTTCGCGGAGATGCTCGGCAAGATGCTGTGGTGGTGCGGGGAGGACAAGATCATCTACGGCGGTGAGTCGCCCATCTGGCACCCGCAGTGGGCGCTCGAGGAGTTCTGGAACTTCGAGCTCCCTCAGGACATCGTCGAGGAGCGGGGCTACCCACCCCTGACCGACCAGGCCAAGCGCAAGATCCTCGGCGGCAACCTCGCCCGCCTCCACGGCATCGACGCCGACGCCAAGGCCAAGGAGCTCGGCGCCCCCACCTGAGCCGCTCAGCGCCGTCGTGGCCTCACCCGGACCAGCACGCCATTGATCTGGCGCTCGTTGCAGAGGGTGGCCCGGCTCAGCTGCGACGCTGCGCGGGCAACGCCCGGCCCCGACCCGACGGGACCTCAGCGGGCCACGTGGGGGTGGTGTGGGCGGTCAGCAGGCGGTCCGGGATCTCGACCGTGGCGGTCACCCCGAAGCCGCGGGCGCTGCGCAGGGTGACGGTGATCCCGTGGCGGGCGGCGAGGTTGCCCGCGACGTAGTGGCCCAGGTACTTGGACGGCGCGATGGTGAACGACTCCGCGCCGGCCAGGCGCCGGTTGGCGGCGTCGATGTCGCCGGCCGGCATGCCGAAGCCCGAGTCGACCACCGCCAGCGTGTAGCGATCGGGCCGCCGCACGCCGTGGACCTCGACGGTCGAGTCGGGGGGCGAGAACACCAGGGCGTTCTCGATGAGCTCGGCCAGCAGATGGGCCAGGTCGGCGGCCGCCGCGCCGGCGATGGTGGCGTTCGGGTCGATGTGGAGGACCACCCGCTGGAAGTCCTCGACCTCCCCGACCGCGGCGCGCACGACGTCACCGAGGCGGAGGGGCGCGGTCCAGCGCCGGGGCGGGTCGACGCCCGCCAGCACGAGCAGCGACTCGGCGTTGCGCCGCATCCGGGTGGCCAGGTGGTCGAGCCGGAACAGGTTGGAGAGCGAGTCGGGCTCGGTCTCCCGGGTCTCGAGCTCGGTGATGAAGTCGAGCTGCCGGGACAGCAGGTTCTGGTTGCGGCGCCCCAGGTTGACGAAGCTGTCGGCGATGTTGCGGCGCAGCACCGCCTGCTCCACGGCGAGGTCGAGCGCCGAGTCCTGCACGGTGTTGAGCGCCTCGGCGACGTCGGCCACTTCGTCCCGGGTCACCACCCGCACCGGGGACACCTCCGGGACCACGACGTCCTCGCCGAACGGGGTCTCCAGGATCTCGGACACCGCGTGGGGCAGGCGGCGGTTGGCCATGTCCTTGGCCTGCCTGGTCAGCGACCGCAGCGGCCGCGTGATCGACAGCGAGACGATCACCGTGAGCACCACCGCGGTCCCCAGGGTCACCACCACCAGCAGGCCGAACCGCTGCTCGCGGCTGCTCGCCGTGGCGTTGAGCTCGTCGGCGCGGTCCTGGAGGGCGCCGGCGAGCGCGTTGCGGTAGCCGACGTAGGCATTTTCCTCGCCCTCCGGCGTGTCCAGGCCGGCGATCAGCGTGGCGACGTCGATCTGGCCGGTGTCGAGGGCCTGCTTGGACGTCTCGTCGAGGACCTGGGTGAACTCCGCGGGGTAGAACTCCTCGGCGACGCCGGCATACGCCCCGTCCGCGTTGCGCAGCTCGTCGGCCTGGCGCATGAAGCCGGTGTGCAGCCTGGCCACCTCGGCGATCTCGGCCGGAAGGTCGAAGCCGGGCGCGTCGTCGTCGGTGGTGGCCACGATGGCGGGGAGCGCGAGGGCGTTGGCGAGCTGGGACGTGTCCTCGAGCTGGTGGGTGACGACCTCGATCAGGCGGGCGCCCTGGCGTAGCTCGGGGTCGTCCATGGCGATCGAGAGCTGGGTCATGCCGCCGAAGAAGGGCTCGATCATGTCGGTGTACGCGACGAAGAAGCCGGTGGACACCTCGATCCGGGCCATGGTGCGTTCCGGGGCATTGGCGCCGGCGTCGACCTGGGCGCGTAGCTCCGGCAGGTCCTCCAGCCGGGACAGGGCCGCCGTGTAGGCCGCACGCGCCGCCTCACCGCGGCGGTCGAGCTCCTCCTCGAACCGATCCATGGCGTCGTCGGTGTCGGCGCGGGTCTCGGCGAAGCCGACGACGTCGAGCGTCAGCTGCTGCTCCACCCCGACCGGATACGCCGAGGCGTAGGTGCGCTCGTTCTGGAGCGCGGTGATGAGCCCGTTGGGGCCGATCATCGCCGCCGCCAGGTCGGTCTGGTCGCGCACCTGGCGCGCCTCGCGCGACAGGCTGATCACCTCGGCGAGCGTCACCAACCCCATGGCCACCAGCGGGACCGCCAGGGCGATCGCCAGCTTGATGCGGATGGGGAGGCGCACTTTGTGGGCCGGGGCGGCCACGTTCGTGGTGCCGGCAGAGCTGTCTCTGATGGCGATGGCGCGAGCCCGCGCTTTCCCAGCCAAAAGCCCCCCTCGGGCCAAAGCACTCTCGGGAAGGAAGAGTGTACGTTTACTTGAGGGTATGCAAGAGCAAACGTCGGTAATCTGCACTGACGCACGAGTGACCGGAGTGTTAGTTCCGCCATGTAGGTACCTGACCTCGGCCGCTCCGGCGCACTGAGAGCACGTTTTACGAGTACGGGAAGCCGGCGCGGAGTTCTGACGCGCGCCGCCGACGTGCAATGTTGGCGTCGCAGTGTTCACCGCCGACCCCGACGCCGACCTCGAGTACTCGCTCGCCGAGTGGCGCCGCTGGCGCACGCGCCGGCGGATCGCCGAGCTGGCATGGATCGACGCGCTCTACCACGCCGAGCTGACGGGGCTCGCCTGTGCCGTCGCCTTCTACGCGCTCGCGGGCGTCATCGGCGGTGCGGCGCTGTCCGCGAGCCAGATGGCGGACGTCACCCGCACGGGCGACGCCTGGCTGGGGTTGGCCGCCGCCGTGGCGCTGGCCGTCGGGCTCCGATCCGGGAGCCGCGGCGGGCCGCTGGTGCTCGAGCAGGCCGACGTGCGCCACGTGCTGCTCTCCCCCGTCGACCGCCGCCGGGCGCTGCTGGGCCCGGCGCTGCGCCAGATCCGGTTCCAGCTGTTCGTCGCCGCCTGCGGTGGCCTCGCGGTCGGCTTCCTCGCCGCCCACCGGCTCACGGGATCGACGGCCGGCTGGATGGCCAGCGCGACGGCCTTCGCGCTCGCCACCGTCGCCCTGGCCTTCGGCGCCGCCCTGGTGGCGTCGTCGCTGCGGCTGCCGTCGTGGGCGGGCACGGCGCTCGCGATCGGGCTGGTCGCGGCGGCCGCAGCCGACATCGCGGGGGTGATCCCGGCCTCGCCGACCGCCCCGTGGGGCCGCATCGGCATGTGGCCGGTGCAACCGGCCGCGCCCGGGACCGTGGCCGTCGCCATCTCGCTGGTGGTGCTCGGTGCCGGGCTGGCGCGGCTGGGCCGCGTCTCGCTGGAGTCCGCCGAGCGGCGCTCGCGCCTGGTGGGCCAGCTCCGCTTCGCGGCGACGCTGCAGGACGTCCGCACGGTCGTGGTGCTGCGGCGCCAGCTCGCCCTGGCGCTGTCGCGGCTCAGGCCCTGGGTGCGCGTACGGGTCCGGGGCTCCGAGCGGCGGCCGGTCTGGCGCCGGGGCCTGCGCGGGGCGCTGCGGTGGCCCGCGGCCCGGGTCGGCCGCCTGGTGCTGCTCGGCGTCGTGGCCGGGCTGGCGCTGCGGGGGGTGTGGGCGGGCACGACGCCGCTGCTCGCCTTGGCCGGCGCCGCGCTGTTCCTGGCCGGGCTCGACGCCACCGAGGCCATGGCGCAGGAGCTCGACCACCCGAGCCTGACCGACTCGGTGCCGGTGACGGCGGGATCGCTGCGCGTGCGGCACCTGCCGGTGGCGGTAGGCGTCATGGCGCTGGTGGCCGCGGTCGGCGTCGCCGCGGCCGTGCTGGTCGAGCCCGCCACCGGGGCCCTGGAGCTGGCTCTCGTGTGCGCCCCCGCCGCCGCGCTGGCCGGCGTGGCCGGCGCGGGTGCCAGCCTGGTGGCGGTGCCCGATCCCGTGGAAGCGCTGCTGATGCCGCCCGAGGTGACCGGGGCCTACCAGGCGTTCCGGATCGCCCGGCCGCTCGTGCTCGCAATCGCCGGCACGCTCCCGGTGCTGGCCGCCCGGGCGGCCGACGGTGCCGGCGGTCCGGCCGTCGCGGTCGCGGGCACTGCCACGCTGGCGGTGGCGGCCGGGTTCGGCGTGTTCGTAGCGTGGCTGCGGTCCCGGGAGGCCCTGCAGAAGGCGCTCCAGGCCGCCGTCAACCCGAGGAAGGACGATCGCCCGTGACCGAGCCCGCCGACGCCCCCCGGACCCCTCAGCCCCGGCGGCGCTCCCGCGACCAGGCCGCCCGCCGCGCCCGGCTCGCGCGCGACAAGGC
>JBKPRV010000563.1:0-7715 GCA_046734715.1 Actinomycetota bacterium
CAGGCGGAGCACAAGCGGATCCTGCGCAACATCGAGATCGCCAAGACCGCGGATCGCAACGCCTTCAAGTACGTGTGGTGCCCGCAGCACCACTTCCTCGACGAGTACAGCCACATGCCCGGGCCCGAGGCGTTCCTGGGCTACTGCGCCGGCCAGACCGAGCGCGTGCACCTGGGGTCGGCCATCTTCAACCTCACGCCCCCGGTCAACAAGCCCCAGCGCATCGCGGAGAACGTCGCCCTGCTCGACCACCTGACCGACAACCGCTTCGAGTTCGGCACCGGGCGGGGGTCGTCGAGCACCGAGGTGCTCGGCTTCGACATCCCGAGCGTGGACATCACCAAGGCCATGTGGCGGGAGACCATCCGGGAGATCCCGAAGATGTGGAAGGACGCGCCGTACAGCTTCGACGGCGAGTTCTTCCGCATGCCGGAGCGCAAGGTGTTCCCGAAGCCGCACGGCCCGCTGCACCCGGCCATGTGGGTGGCGGGGGGGAGCCCGGGCACGTTCACGGAGGCGGGCGAGCTGGGCCTCGGCGTCTTCTGCTTCGCCATCGGCCGGCCCCAGGACATGGAGCCGCTGCTGCGGGCGTACAAGTCGGCCATCGGGTCGGCCACGCCGGTGGGCGACTACGTCAACGACAACATCATGGGCGTGACCAACATGTTGTGCATGGAGGACCGGCGCAAGGCGTTCGAGGTCGCCTCCAACATGGGCATGAACTACTACTCGTCGCTGGCCTACCACTGGCTCGACAACGTGCCCCGGCCCAAGCACCTCCCGGAGTGGCCGGCCAAGATCCCCGAGCCGTCGCCCGAGGCCGTCGAGCAGCTCTCGGCCGAGGGCTACATCGCGGTGGGCGATCCCGACGACTGCGCCCGCTCGGTGCAGCGCTGGGTGGACCTGGGCTTCGACCAGCTCACCTTCAGCCCCACGACCAACACGCTGCCCACCGAGGTGGTGGTGGCGTCGATGGAGCTGTTCGGCCGCGACGTGATCCCCGTGTTCGACACCGATCCCGAGCACTCGACGACCCGGTACCGCCGGGAGGCCGCGGCCCGCCTGGCGTCGTGACCGGCTTCAACTTCGCCGACGCGTGGGAGGTCGCGGCCGACGCCGTCCCCGACCGGGAGGCGCTGATCGTCGTGGGCCAGCGCCGCCTGACCTACGGCGCGTTGGAGGAGCGGGCCAACCGCCTGGCCCAGCACCTGTCGTCGTCCGGCATCGGGGCCGGTGACCACGTCGCGCTGTACCTGGAGAACTGCACCGAGTACGTCGAGGCGATGCTCGCGGCCTACAAGCTGCGGGCGGTCAGCATCAACGTCAACCACCGGTACGTCGAGGGCGAGCTGCGCTACCTGCTGGACAACAGCGACTCGGTGGCGGTCATCACGCAGCCGTCGCTGGCTTCGACCGTTGCTGCCGTGGTGCCGTCGCTGCCCGCGGTGCGGTGGGTGCTCACCGTCGGGCCCGAGTACGAGGCGGCACTGGCGGCCGCGTCGCCCGATCGTCCCGAGGTCGAGCGCAGTGGCGACGACCGCTACATCCTCTACACCGGGGGGACCACCGGCCTGCCCAAGGGGGTGGAGTGGCGCCAGGCCGACGCCTTCTTCGCCTGCATGGGCGGCGGCGACCCCTCCCGCTTGTCGGGGGCGGTGAGCCGGCCCGAGGAGCTGCGCGACCGGATCGTCGAGACGCCGCTCACCTACCTGCCGCTGGCCCCGATGATGCACGCCGCGGCCCAGTGGACCTCGTTCGCCTGGTTCTTCGCCGGGTCGCGGGTCGTGCTCATGGCCGGCGCGCTGGACCCGGACGCGGTCTGGCGCTCCGTGGGGGACGAGCGGGTGAACCTCGTCACGGTGGTGGGCGACGCGGTGGCCCGGCCGTTGCTCGACGCCTGGGACCGCGCCGGCGGCTACGACGCCTCGTCGCTGTTCTCGTTCTCCAACGGCGGTGCGCCCATGGCGCCGGCCACCCGGTCCCGGATCTTCGCCACGCTGCCCCACGTGATGGTGATCGACGGCTTCGGCTCGTCCGAGGCGGGAACCCAGGGCGCCATGCGGGTGGAGGCGGGGGAGGGCTCGTCGGCGTCCAGCCTGGTCCGTTTCGACCGCCCCACCAAGCCCACCATCGTGGTGGACGTGGACGGCGCTGAGGTCGCGCCCGGGTCGGGAGTCGTGGGCCAGGTGCTGGCGGGCGGCCACCTACCCGTCGGCTACTACAACGACCCCGAGCGCACCGCGGCCACGTTCGTGGACCGGGACGACGGCCGCTGGCTGATCACCGGCGACATGGCCACGGTCGGCGCCGATGGCGCCATCGAGCTGCTGGGCCGGGGCTCGGGCGCCATCAACACCGGGGGCGAGAAGGTCTTCCCCGAGGAGGTCGAGAGCGTCCTCAAAGCTCACCCCGCGGTCTACGACTGCCTGGTGGTGGGGGTGGAGGACGACCGTTGGGGCAGCGCGGTCACGGCCGTGGTCCAACCGGTCCCCGGGACGGCGGTCACCCTGGAGGACCTGGCTGCCCACTGCAAGGCCGCCCTCGCGGGCTACAAGGCCCCCAAGCACCTGGCCGTGGTGGACGCAATCGTCCGCTCGCCGTCGGGCAAAGCCGACTACCGCTGGGCCCGCTCCGCCGCCCTCTCGGCCCTCGGCCAACCGTCGTAGCCCTCTCCGCGCCGTCAGACCTCGTAGCAGTAGGCACGCCAGTTGCCCGAGCGGGGCAACGGGCACAGGGCCGCCGAGGCTCGCAGCAGCCAGTCGAGTACGACGTCGAGGGCCTCGTCGCCCACTCCCGGGATCGGAACCACCACCAGGCCGCGGCGAGGGTGGTCCTGGGTTACACGCCAGCCTTCGGGGACGGGGACCCCGCGCTCGGCCAGCATCCGGACCACCTTGGGCCCCTGGCCGTGCTCGATGCCGGCGGTCTCGGGCTCGCGGCCCTGCGGTGGCGCCCAGGTGGCCATGGGGACCAGCGGCCCACGGGCGGCCAGCAACATGCCCATGCTGGTCCGGGGCGCCGGCGGCTCTTCGACGTTCAGGCCGGGCGAGAAGTTGATCCAGCCGGCGCCGGCATCCGCCAGCTTGGCCATGCGCCGCACGACCGCGGCGCGGTCGTCCTCGGCGAACTCGACCACCACCGGTTCGGGCACGGGCACCCGACAAACCTACGCCCCGCGTCGGTCGCGGGGTACTACCGAGCGCACCGGCCGCCGCTCGTCGTGCGGCGCCGTCCTAGGCTCCGCGGCTATGGATCTCCCCCACGCTCTCCGCGAAGCCCTGGAAACCCAGGTCATCGAGCACGAGCCGGCGCAGGCGGCGCTGGTCCTGCGCAACGCGGTGGCCGACCTCGGACCGGAGGAGGTGACCGGAGGCCTGCTCGACGCCGCGGCCGTGGCCCTGCGCCGCTACGTGGCCGAGACCGACGAGGCGTACGAGCAGGTGGAGCTGCTCGACCGGCTGGCCCTCGACGGAGCGGTCCCGGCCGACAGCATCGACGTCCTCGCCCGCATGCTGACGCTGGCGGCGTCGACCGCTGGAGGCGTGCGCCCGCCGGTCGAGGGCCTGGTGGCCGAGCTCGGTGCCGAGCAGGCGCTGTTCGGTGCCTGGCTCACCACCCTGGCCGTCATCCGGGTGGTGTCGATCAGCCTGGAGCGCACCGAGGTCGAGATCGCCGAAGAGGTCGCCGAGGCGGTCGACGCCTTCTGATGCGGGTGTGAGGCACCCTCCCGCCTAATATCTGACACATCGTCAGATATCGCGCTGATCGCTGAAGAGGCGAGGAGGATCATGGGGCTGCTCGACGGCAAGGTCGCCATCGTCACCGGGGCGGGGCACGGCATCGGCCGGGGCCACGCCATGGAGCTGGCGCGCCAGGGTGCCCGGGTCGTGGTCAACGATCTCGGCGGCTCCGTGGGCGGCGAGGGCACGTCCAAGGACGCCGACCTCACGGTCAAGATCATCGAGTCGCGTGGCGGCACGGCGGTCGCGAACTACGAGGACGTCGCCGACCACGAGGGCGCCGGCCGCCTGATCGCCCAGGCGGTGGACGAGTGGGGCCGGCTCGACGTGCTGGTGAACAACGCCGGCATCGTGCGGGACGGTGCCATCTGGAACATGAGCGATACCGACTTCGACGCCGTCCTGCGGGTGCACGTCAAGGGGACGTGGGAGCCGTGCCACTGGGCCGCCAAGCACTGGCGGGAGCGGGCCAAGGCCGGTGAGACGTTCACCGGGCGGGTGATCAACACGACGTCGGGCGCCGGGCTGGTGGGCAACTTCGGGCAGACCAACTACGCCACGGCCAAGGCCGCCATCGCCGGCCTGACCCAGACCCTCAGCCTGGAGCTGTACCGGCTCGGCGTCACCGTCAACGCGGTGGGGCCGGCGGGCGCCACCCGCATCACCGCCACCATGCCGGGCGCGCCGGCGCTGATCGAGCCCGACGAGCTCGGCGAGGACGAGTACAACCCCATGGACCCGGCCACCTCATCGCCGCTGGTGGCCTGGCTGGCGTCGGACGAGTCCCAGCACGTGACCGGCCAGGTGATCCGGGCGGTTGCGGATCGCATCGTGTGGATGCGGGGCTGGACGGACGGTCCCAGCATCTCCAACGGCGGCAAGCGCTGGGATGCGACCACGCTGGGCTCCCTGCTGGCCACCGACGTCTTCAGCACGCGGGCACCCGGCCTGCGTTATTGACGGCCTGACAGGGTACCGTCCGTCCCCGATGGGGGAACGCGACAACGGGGTCGCCAGAGGCGGCCAGGCCTACCTACGTGACGTGCAGTACCGCGACAGCTCGCGCCTCGCGGCGCGCGCCCGCTTGCATGTGAAGTACGGGACGGCCGCCATGGCGTGGTTCCCCTGGCTCGCCACCCAGGTCCGCTGGCCCGCGGGCGCGCGGGTGCTGGAGGTGGGCTGTGGCGCGGGCTGGATGTGGGCCGAGGCGTCGGCCCGGCTGCCCATGAACCTCGAGCTGACCCTCACCGACCTGTCCGCCGGCATGGTCACCGAGGCAGTCGAGCGGGTCGGCTCGCTCGGGCGCTACCGCCGCACGATGGGCCGGGTGGCCGACGTCCAGGAGCTTCCGTTCCGGGATGCCTCCTTCGACGTGGTGGTGGCCAACTACGTGCTGCACCACGTGCCCGACGCCGGGCTGGCGGTGGCCGAGATGGCCCGGGTCCTGCGGCCGAACGGAGTGGCCGTCGTCGCCTGCGTCGGCGATGGGCATCTGACGGAGCTGCACCAGATCCGCCAGGAGGTGTTCGGCGACGACTGGAGCAACGCCATGGCGGCCACGTTCGGCGCCCGCTCGGGCGCTCGGCTGTTGCCGCTCCGCTTCGGCCGGGTCGAGTGGCGGCCGTACCACGACCGCCTCGACTGCCGCGACCCCGACGACGTGCTCGCCTACCTGGCGTCGACGCCGCCGGTCGAGGACGCCGACGCCGCCCAGCACGGCCAGGTGGTCGAGCTCGTCCGGGCCCGCTTCGACGCCGAGGGCGGCCGGCTGCAGGTGAGCAAGGACACCGGCCTGTTCGTCTGCCACGCCCCGGGCTCGCCGGCGCAGTGAACCAGCGAGGGCGGCGCCAGGTGGCGCCGCCCTCGGGCTGGTATCGGTGGTGTTTGGGGTGTTGGCGGTGTTGAGGTGCTGGCCGGGCTGCGGCTCCGGCCGTGCGGATCAGATGAAACCCAGCCGCCGGCTGCAAGCAGGCCAGGAGCCCCAGCCCGAGCGGGCCTGCAGGCGCTGACCCATCAGGATCTGCGTCTCACGGGAGGCATCGCTCGGCAGGCCGGTGCCACCGACGCTCTGCCAGGTGCTCAGCGAGAACTGCAGGCCGCCGTAGTAGCCGTTGCCCGAGTTGATCGACCAGTTGCCACCGGACTCGCACTCGGCGAGGGCATCCCAGGTGGCATAGCTGTTGGGGTCGCCGATGCCACCGCCACTGTCCGGCGGCGCCTCCTCGGAGGGCGGCGGTTCCGGCGGATCGGTCGTCGGCGGATCGGTCGTCGGCGGCTCCGTGGGAGGCGGCGGCGGCTCCGTGGGCGGAGGGGGCGGTGGGGTGGTGGTCGTCCGCAGCGACAGCGCTGCGTTGCCCTTGGCCAGATCGGCCATGGACGCGTCACGCCGCAGGGCGACGAGAGACGTCTCCGACTCGGCGGCCGCCTCGACCCGGTCCTGCCCACTGTCGGGAACCACGACATTGGCAAGGACGACCGGGCCGACGAGCAGGGCGAGACCGGCGGCACCGCCGATGATCGCCCGGCGCACCGCAGTGCGGCTTACCGAGTCGTCGGTACTCGGAGGGTGGTCTGTGGGCGTTGCCATCAGAGGCGATCTCCTTCCGTCGGCGCGCGCGTATGCCCTTGGGGGTTCGAGAGGGAGTGCAACCAGGGGCGCCCCAGCGCGTGCCGTCCTATGCGGTTGGTGAAAGGAGTCTGACACGATCGCAACAATTTCGCAACGTTGAGTGGTCAGAGAGGACCCCCAGTGGCCCCTCTCCGTAGTTTCCCAGCGGAAGTTGGGAGCCACCGTAGATCGTCGCGAAGGGGGCGTGCAGCACACCCGCCCGACAAGATCTGACGGTGTGTCAGAAGTTGTGCCAGACTCGTTCCACCCCTGGTCAGGAAGGGAACTCAGCTTGTGACTGAGCGCAGCGGCAGTACCACGGAACCGGCTCGCAAGCCGCCCCTGGCGGGGGTCCGGATCGTGGAGTGCTCGATGCTCGGACCCGGGTCCATCACGACACATCTGGCGGACCTCGGAGCCGACGTGATCAAGGTGGAACCGCCCTCGGGTGACTACATCCGCGAGATGACGTGGCCCATCGTCGAGGGCGTGTCGCTGATGCATCTGCACGTGAGCCGCGGCAAGCGCTCGGTCACGCTGGACCTGCGCACCGAGGAAGGCAAGGCGGTTTTCGTGGACCTGGTGCGAGGCGCGGACGCCGTGGTCGAGGCGATGCGACCGGGCGGCCTCGCCCGCCGCGGCGTGGGCTACGAGGCGCTGCGCCTGGTGAACCCCGCGCTCGTGTTCATCACCATCTCCGGCTACGGCATGACCGGCCCGTACAAGGACATGCCCAGCCACGGCGTCGCCTACGACACCTGGGCCGGCCTGGTGAACCCGGGCATCGACGAGGAGGGGTTCGCCTACATCCCCGAGCACCCGTCGATGGGCATCCACGCGGGCCCGCTGTTCGGCGCGCTCGGCATCCTGGCCGGGATCATCCGAGCCCGCGAGACGGGCGAGGGCTGCTGCATGGAGATCGCCCAGTCGGACGCGGCCGCGGCCATGGACTGGTACCGCAGCGAGACGTGGAAGGCGTACGAACGTCCGCAGAGCGAGGTCACGGGCAACGCGGCCGACAACTTCGAGCGTCGGGCCCCGGGCACGGCGGGCATGCGCCACGGCGTGCGCTACCAGATCTACGCGTCGGCGGACGGCTTCGTGCTGTTCCAGGCGTCGGAGCGGGAGTTCTGGCGGAACTTCTGCGAGGGCATGGGCCGCCTCGACATGTTCGAGCGCTGGCCAGGCGCCCGGGTGGCCGACCATGCCCCGGGGAACCGGGAGATGCAGGCCGAGCTGCGGGACATCTTCGCCACCCGCACCACCCGGGAGTGGATCGCCTTCGGCGACGCCCACAACACGCCCATCGCCCCGGTGAACACGCCCCAGACGCTGGCGGACGATCCCCAGTTCCAGCACCGCCTGCC
>JBKPRV010000564.1:0-9574 GCA_046734715.1 Actinomycetota bacterium
ACGAAGCGGTAACCACGCCCATGCACGGTGTGGATCACCTGCTGGGACTGCCCGTCGTCGCCCACCGCGTGCCGCGCGGCCTTGATCCGGCTGGTCAGCGCGGAGTCGGTGACGAAGGTGGTCTTCCACACCGTGTCGAGCAGCTCGGATTTCGGGACGACGCGGGTGCGGTGCTGGACGAGGTGGGCGAGGACGTCGAAGACCTGCGGTTCCACCCCGATCCTCTCGCCGTCCCGCCGGAGCTCGTACTGGTCGAGGTCAAGCTCGTACCTGTTGAACGTGTAGATCATGCCGAGCCGCCCGGTGCGAGAGCACCAGCCTACGGCATCGTGGGATCGGTGAGCTTCAGGGTCATCGTGAGCGACCCGACCGTGTGGCCGTGGGTCACGAAGCCGAGACGCTGGTACAGGGAACGGGCGGGATTGTCGGTCTCGACGCTCAAGCTCAGGGCAGGGATGCCCAGCTGCCGGGCCTCGTCGATGAGGGCTTCGAGCAGAGCGGTGCCGTAGCCCTGGCGCCGGGAGCCGGGCGTGACACCGATCGAGATCTCTGGAGTGGCGGTGTCGACGAACCCGAACCCGGGATCCTGCTCGCTGAAGAACCGCCACCATGCCGCGCCCACCGGCCGGTCGTCGTCCACGACGAACCCAACGTCTCGCGGAGCCGGCCAGCCGGCCACGTAGTGCGCCAGCGCCGGGTCCGCCATCACCTCGGCGACGGGGCGAACCTGGGCATCGCGCCCCCAGTCGGCCGCGATGGCGAGGACCTGTTGCAAGAACGGGTCGTCTTCGGCGGTGGCACGGCGAATGGTGGCCATGCCCGAGCCTGTCAGGAACCGGCGGGAACGTCACGGAGCTGCAACCGGGGCGGGTAAACCAGCCGCCCGCGGCTCGCGTCAGTCCGGCATGAAGCTCGGAGACGCCATCCGTTCGAGGAGCGTGCCGGTCGCCGTGGTCTGCCTCACCGCCGTGGCCGTCGGGCTGGCGGGCCTGGTGCTGGCCCCGACCGGTGCGGCCCGCCCGGCCGCGGCCCAAGCCGCCCCCGCGGTCGACGTCGACCAGGCCACCGACCTGGTCGACGGCCGGGAGGTCACCGTGACCGGGACCGGGTTCGCGCCGGGCGCCCAGGTCGCCGTCCGCCAGTGCCGGAGCGTGCCCGTGGGGCCGGTCGACTGCGATCTCGGGACGGTGAGAACGGCCGAGGTCGACGACGCCGGCCGGTTCCGCCTGAGCCACCAGGTCTTCGTGTTCATGAACGACTGGGGCGGGCCCCTGGATTGCCGGGTCGCGCCCGGGTGCGTGCTGGCGGCCGGGGTCGGGTTCGACGGCGGGACCTCGGTGGTCGCCGCGCCGATCGCGTTCGCAATCGGGGCGCCGCTGCTGCCGCCGCCCACGGTCACGGTCACGCCGGCCGGCGGCCTGGTCGACGGGGGGACGGTCACGGTCGAGGGCCACGGCTTCGTCCACCGGGAGTCACGTGCCATCGTGCCCGCCCCGGGTGCACCGACTGTCGGCCTGTTCCAGTGCGGCCAAGGCCTGGAGGACCCCGAGCCCGGCGAGGACCCGCCGCCGCCCACCCGCGTGCTCGACTGCCGTCCCGGGCCGACGCAGCGGGTCGAGCTCGACGAGGACGGCAGCTTCCGGACCGAGATCCCCCTCTCGGCCCGGCTGCTCGGCCAGCGCGGCGAGCTGTACGACTGCCGCACCGCGGAGCAGCCGTGCGTGCTGGTCGCCGCCCTCGGCTCGGTCCACGCCCCGGGCGCGGTGGAGGCCGAGCTGCAGTTCGACCCCGACGGCGGGCTGGCCGACCGGCCGGCCCCGGAGATCGGGATCGCCCCCGACGCCGACCTCGGCGACTACACCGAGGTCTCGATCCACGGCCGCCACTTCGTCCCCGGCGCCACCGTGCAGGTGGAGGTGTGCCGGGTCGACGACCCCGACCGGTGCTCCCCCTACCGCGTCACCCAGCGGCCCCGGGCCGACACCACCGGCGAGTTCGCCGTCGACCTGTCGGTGTGGGCCCGGGAGGCGGAGCAGACCCCGTTCGGCCCGATCGTCATGGACTGCCGGGTCGCCCCGGGCTGCCAGGTGCGGGCCCGGGAGGCCGAGCGGGAGGTCGAGGCGACCGTCCCGCTCACGTTCACCGAACCGGGCCCGCCCCGCGGGCGCTACCTCGACGTCACCTTCCCCGAGGTCCGGGTCGACCGCGACATCGCCTACCGGGACACCGTCGACGCCCGGGGCAATCCGGTCCGCCTCAGCCTGGACGTCTACCGGCCGGTCGGCGACACCGCCACCAGCCGCCCGACGGTCATGTGGATGCACGGCGGCTTCTTCAGCGGGGGCGACAAGAGCAACGACGCCCGCATCGCTACCGACTACGCCCAGCGCGGCTACGTGGCCGTGTCGATCAACTACCGGCTCCGGCCGTTCGCCTCCGAGTGGCGCGACACCTACCTGGCCAGCCTCGACGCCTACGACGACGCCGTCGCCGCGGTGGCCTGGCTGCGGTCCCACGCCGCCGAGTACGGGATCGACCCCGACACGATCGTGGCCGCCGGCTTCTCCGCCGGGGCGGTCACGGCCACCAACCTCGCCGTGCTGCCGGGCGAGCGGGGGCCGGCCACGTCGCCCGTCGCCGCCGCCATCCCCCAGTCCGGGCTGCTGTACACCGCGCCCGAGGCCGGCGACCCGCCCATCCAGGCGTTCCACGGCACCGACGACACCGTCACCCCGTTCGAGAGCATGGCGCGGGCCTGCGACCTGGCGGCCGACGTCGGCGTCGGGTGCGACCTCGTGCCCTACGCGGGCGGAGACCACGGCACTTCCCAGGGCGACATGGTCCAGCGGAGCACGGCCTTCATGGTCGAGCAGGTCCTGGCGCCTCGGGGCTACCTCGACGTCGCGGCCGACCCCGGCGGCCCCTACACGGTGGCCGAGGGCTCGTCCGTCACGCTCGACGGCTCGGCGTCCACCGGCGGGGACCTGAGCTACGCCTGGTCCCCCGCCGGCCGCGTCGACGACCCGGCCGGGGCCCACCCCCGGCTCACCGGCCTCGACGACGGCGTCGAGGATCTCGACCTCGTCGCGACCAGCCCCCACGGCATCTCGGCCGGCGCCCGAACCCAGGTCACGACGTCCAACGTGGCCCCCACGGTGGACGCCACGGCCACGCCAGCGGGCGACCGGACCGTCACCCTGGCCGGCACTTTCACCGACCCCGGCCTCGCCGACACCCACACGGCCACGGTCGACTGGGGCGACGGGGTGTCCGAGCCCGCCACGGTCGGTCAAGGGAGCGGCGGCGCCACGCTGTCGGCCACCCACCGGTACGCCGAGTCGGGCGAGTACACGCTGACGCTGACGGTCGCGGACGACGACGGCGGGACCGCACTGTGGACCGGCACGGTGGCGGACGGCTGCACCGTCGTCGGCACGGCCGGCGACGACCGGCTGACCGGCACCGGCGGCGACGACGTCCTGTGCGGCCTGGGCGGCGACGACGTCCTGAGCGGGATGGCCGGCGACGACCGGATCGTCGGCGGCGACGGCGACGACCTCCTGCGGGGCGGCCCCGGCGCCGACGTCCTGGAGGGCGGCGCGGGCCGGGACCGGGCCGAAGGTGGCAAGGGCCGCGACCTCTGCACCGCCGAGGTGCGCCGATCCTGCCGGCGTCCCTGACGGGCACCCTCGGAGGTGCCGTCAGGTCACCGCGGCCGGTGGTCAGGCGAGACAGGCGTGGATGGCCCGGACGTACGCCTCCGAGCGGTCCGAGCCGATGATGCCCGCTGCCATCTTGTTCATCATGTAGCTGATGGTCGTGCGGGCATCGAGGTCGGTGATGATGACCGATCCGCCCCATCCGCCCCAGAAGCAGGTACGGCCTTCGGGGATGTAGGGCACGGTCTCGGTCTCGGGGAGGGCGAATCCGATGCCGAAGCGCAGCGGGACGCCGAGGACGAGGTCGGGGCCGTGGCTCTGCTCCTCGAAGATCAGCGCGATGGTGTCGGGCGACAGCAGGCGGACGCCGTCGACGGTGCCGTCCTGGGCGAGCGTGGAGAGGATGCGGGCGACGGACCGGGCGTTGCCGTGGCCGTTCAGCGCCCCGAGATCGGCTCGGCGCCAGCCCGGGGTGTTGGCGTTCTCGGCGTCGGCCGGCGGGCCCACGAAGGTGCGGTAGGCGGGGCTGGTGTGGTCCATGCTGTCGAGGTCGAAGGGCAACGGAGGGGGCGGGGTGACCGGCGCGATCCGGTGCCAGTCGGCCTCGACGGCGCCGATCTGGAAGTCGGCGCCGAGCGGCCCGGCGATCTCCTCGGCCACGAAGGCCTTGAGGGACCTGCCCGTCACGCGCCGCACGAGCTCGCCGACGAGGTGGCCCTGGTTCTGGGCGTGGTAGCCCGATGCGGTGCCGGGTTCCCACCAGGGAGCTTGCTCGGCGAGCCGGCTGGTGGCGAGGTCCCAGTCGTACATGTCCTCGGTGCGGAACGGGAGGTCCCAGCCGGACACACCGGAGGTGTGCGAGAGCACGTGGCGGACCTCGATCTGGTCTTTGCCGTTCTCGGCGAACTCCGGCCAGAACTTGGCGACCGGTGCGAACGGGTCGAGCAGGCCCCGGTCGACCAGCATCAGCGCGGCCAGGTTGGTCACGGTCTTGGTGGTCGACCAGACGTTGGTGATGGTGTCGCGGGTCCACGGGCGGCGGTGCTCGGCGTCGCACCAGCCACCCCACAGGTCGACCACCGTGCGGCCGTCCACATCGACCACGATGCACGCGCCCATCTCGTTGCCGGACTCGAGCTGCTCGGCGAGAGCGCCCCGTACCGGCTCGAACCGGGCATCGCAGCTTCCCTCCACGTCCACCATCCCGACATCCCCCTGAAGCACGATCTGTGGTGCATGGTATGCAGCGCCGGCCCGCGGGTGCCGCCCGACCTGCGATGGGGAGGGGTTCGACGCGACCCTTGGGGGTGCGCGGCGTCAGGGCGCATCGAGGAACGGCGTGATCAACGCGAGCAGCTCTCGGGGCCGCTGCGTCACGCCGATATGCGTCGTCCCGGGGAGCACCGCGAGCTGCGCGTCGGGCAGGAGGTCGGTCAGCTCCACCACGTCGCGCAACGGGGAGAAGTCGCGGTCGCCGAAGACCAGCAGCGTCGGGGCCTGCAGCGATCGCAGCTCGTCGACCCAGCCGGGGAACTCGTGCACCATCGCCGTCACCCGGGCCGCGAACTCATCGAAGTGCGCGGGGTCGGGCGCGACCGCTTCGTAGGAGTCGCGCATGGCCTGGAAGTCGGCCGGGGTCGGCATACGAGCCTCGTCGAGCGGCGCGCTCTCCCGGCCCGGCGGGCGGTGGGCGTCGGACGAGGCGACGATCAGCTTGCCGACGCGGGTGGGGCTGCCGAGGGCGACCGCATAGGCGACCAGACCGCCGAGGCTGAAGCCGAAGAGGTCGGCCTCGGCGACGCCCAGGTGGTCGAGCAGCGCGACGACGTCACCGGCGAGGGCCTCGATCGTCATCTCGCGGTCGGTGTCGGCGGTGTGGCCGTGGCCCTGGAGCTCGACCGCGATCACCTGCCGGCCGGCCGCCAGGGGCTCGAGCAGCGGCGCGAAGCTGAGATCGACGGTCTGCACGCCGCCGTGGAGCAGGACGAGGGGCCGGCCCGAGCCGTGGGTCTCGTAGTAGAGCTGCAGGCCGTTCACCGATGCGTATGCCATGGCGACCATGACGGTGCGCCAGCGCCGAACTCATCGCATGTCGGCGAGAGCGGCGCGCTGGCGTCGGAGGAAATCGCGTTCCGTCGGGTTGGCGCTGAGGTCGATGGCGCGCTGGTAGGCGGCGCCGGCGGCCTCGGGGCGGCCGGCCCGGGCGAGGAGGTCGGCGTGGGCGGCGTGGTAGGGCTGGTAGTCGTCGAGCGGGGCGGGGTCGAGCGACTCGAGGGCGGCCAGGCCGGCGGCCGGGCCCTGGAGCTCGGCGATGGCGACGGCCCGGTTGAGGGCGACTACGGCGTTGGGGCGGAGCGCGTACAGCTGGTCGTACAGGGCGACGATCTGGGCCCAGTCGGTGGCAGCCGCGGTGGCGGCGTCGGCGTGGACCGCGGCGATGGCGGCCTGGATCTGGAACGGTCCGGGTCGGTTGCGGCGCAGGCAGTCCCGGACCAGGTCGTGTCCCTCGGCGATGAGGCTGCGGTTCCACCGGCTGCGGTCCTGGTCGGCGAGGCGGACCATGGTCCCGTCGGCGGCGGTGCGGGCCAGTTGCCGAGCCTCGGTGAGCAGCATGAGCGCCAGCAGCCCGACGGCTTCGGGCTCGTCGGGCATGAGCTCGGTGAGGACCCGCCCGACGCGGACCGCCTCCCGGGACAGGTCGACGCGGCTGAGGTCGTCCCCGGTGGTGGCGGTGTGCCCTTCGGTGTAGATGAGGTACACGGTGGCCAGCACGGCGTGGAGGCGGGCGGGCAGCTCGGCGGGCCGGGGCACCCGGTACGAGGCGTGGTTGTCGCGCAGCTTCCGCTTGGCCCGGACGATCCGCTGGGCGAGCGTCGCCTCGGGGACGAGGAAGGCGCGGGCGATCTCGCCGGTGTCGAGGCCGCCGAGCAGCCGCAGGGTCAGCGCCACCTGGGCATCCGGGGCCAAGGCGGGATGGCAGCACAGGAACATGAGCCGGAGCTGGTCGTCGGGGACGACGTCGACGAAGGCGTCGAGGTCCGCGAGCTCGGGGGCGTGGTCGCCGGCCACGCCGTCCGCGTCCTCGACGTACAGCCGGTGGGCCGCGACGTGGCGGTCCGTGCGGGTCGACTCGCGGCGCAGCCGGTCGATGGCCCGGTTGCGGGCCGTGGTGGTGATCCAGCCCCCCGGATTGGGCGGCACGCCGTGGATCGGCCAGCGCTCGGCGGCGAGCGCGAACGCCTCGGCCACCACGTCCTCGGCCAGATCGATGTCGCCCAGGACCCGGATCAGGGTGGCGGTGCAGCGGCCGGCCTCCCGGCGGAAGATCGCGTCGAGCGACTCAGGCATATTCCGTCGGCCGGACCTCGACCGGTCCCTCGCACGCCGCCGAGGCCTTGGCGGCCCAGTCGAGGGCGGCGTCGAGGTCGGCGGCTTCGATGATCCAGAACCCGCCCATCTGCTCCTTGGTCTCGGCGTAGGGGCCGTCGGTCATCGAGACGTCGCCCCCGACGGCGCGCACCACCGTGGCTGACGACGCGGGGCGCAGCCCGGTGCCGAACACCCAGGCGCTTTCGGCTTCGAGCAGGGCGTTGAACTCGCTGACCTGCGCTCCACGGCGCTGCATGTCGGGTGAGGCCCAGTCGAGGTCGTCGTAGGGCTCGTCGTGCCAGACCGAGATCAGGTACTGCGGCATGGGGTGAGTCTCGTCCACGGAGATCGCCGCGGCGAACGGCGCCACCGGTCCCCGGTCGAGGGCGAGAAAATCTCCCGGCGGCGTGTCGAAACCGCGGTCCCGGTTCGTGGTGGGGGCAGAGATCCGGCACCCGCCGGGTCCCGCACGAAAGGGATACGAAGATGCGCAAGGTCACCGCAGGGCTCTTCAGCTCCATCGACGGGGTCGTCGAGGCCCCCGACCAGTGGCAGCCGGCCTTCGACGAGGAGATGGGCGCGGCGCTGTCACGCATGCTCGACGAGCAGGACGCCGTGCTGCTCGGCCGGGTCACCTTCAGCGAATGGGCCGGCTACTGGCCGACCTCGACCGACGAGCCGTTCGCGAGCTGGATCAACAGCACGCCCAAGTACGTCGCCTCGACCACCCTCGACTCGGTCGACGAGTGGGCCAACTCCAGCCTGATCAAGGGCTCGGTCGCGGACTTCGTCGCCGACCTGAAGCAGCAGGACGGCGGGACCATCGGGACGGCCGGTAGCCCCACGCTGGTCCGGAACCTGATCGACGCCGGCCTCCTCGACGAGCTGACCCTCATGATCAGCCCGGTCGTCGCGGGCGGCGGCCGCGCCCGCCTGTTCGCCGACGACGCCGCGCTCCGGGCCTTCGAGCTGGTCGAAGCCCGGCCGACGAGCAGCGGCGCCGTGATCGCCACCTACCGGCCCGCCCGGTAGGTGGCACCGCCACCGGCAGGTCAGCGACAGCCTCGGCGTGCCGCCGGGCCGGCCTCAGCGCGGCGCCAGCCAGGCGGCGATGCGTTCGAGGCTGCGCTGCCCTCCCTCGGAGTAGGGCTCGTTCACGTGCCCGTGCTGCGTGCCGGGCTCGAACTCGACCTTGACCTCGACCCCGGCGGACCGGAGTTGCTCGGCATAGGCCTCCCCCGACGCGCGCAGATGGTCGGCTTCGGAGTTCAGGATGTATGTGGGCGGCTGGCCGGACACGTCGCCGTTGCGGGCGAAGGCGTAGGGATCGGCGAGGCCCGTTTCGCCGCCCGTGAAGATGAGGCTGAGCTGGCGGACCGCCTCCGGCGGGAAGTCGACGACGAGCTCGACGGCCGCGAGGGCGGCCAGGAGTTCGTCGCTCCGGGGCGGGAGCTCCGCATGCACCAGCGGGTAGACGAGGACCAGCGATGCCGGCATCGGGCCGGCGCCGTCGCGCAGCCGCTTGGTCACGCCCGCGGCCAGGTTGGCGCCGGCACTGGCGCCGCCGAGCTGGAGGCGGTCGGGCGCCGTCCCGAGGTCGTCGGCGTGCGCGACCGCCCAGCGCCAGGCGGCGAGCAGGTCGTCGGACGGGGCGGGGAACCGGACACCGTTCAGGCACTTCCGGTAGTCGACCGACAGGACGGAGATGCCGCGGGCAGCGAGGGCGAGGGCCACCCAGTGGGCCTCGTCCATGTCCAGGTGGCCGGCGATGAACGCACCGCCGTGGGCCCACACGAACCCGGTGCCGCTCGCGGCGGGCGCCCGGTAGGCGCGGGCGGGCACCGGCCCGCCGGGCCCGTCGATCGGGACGTCCGTGACCACCACCCGGCCCAGCTCGGGGAAGTCGGCCACGAGCTTCTCGGTCCCCGAGCCCGGCGTCATCGCCATGGCGTAAGCGGGCTCCATGGCCTCGATGGACGCGATGATCTGCCCCCAGTCGATCCCTTCCGGCGGTGTGTGCTCGGCCTGCGCGGTCATGGCGCCTCCCCGGCGACGATGATGATGCTGAGCGCTACGGGGTCGCAAGCTTCTCCACCGCGGCCGGAGGCGGGAGATCCCGCTCCTCGCTGACAGCGACGGGGCGCGCCGACTAGCACTTCCGGGATGACGCAGCCCTGGCAGGCATCGTTCATCACCCCGGCCGCCCACACCGGTGAGGCCGGTGCCCCGGCGCCCTACCTCCGCCGGGAGTTCACGGTCGACGAAGGGCTGGTCCGGGCCACCCTGCGCGTCACCGCCCTGGGCCTGATCGAGGCGCACCTCAACGGGGACGTCGTCGGCGACGAGGTGCTCGCCCCGGGGTGGACGTCGTACCGCCACCGGTTGGCGGTCAGCAGCCACGACGTCACCGACCGCGTGGTGGGCGGCGCCAACGCGCTCGGGGCCATCGTCGGCGAGGGCTGGGCCGTCGGCCGGCTCACCTGGGAGCCGGACCGGCGCCAGCTCTGGGCCGACCGGCCGGCGGCCTTCCTCCAGCTCGAGCTCGA
>JBKPRV010000565.1:0-11338 GCA_046734715.1 Actinomycetota bacterium
TCCTTCACGGCCTGGCGGGCGTCGGCAATGAGTTGCTCGGCCCGGGCCTTCTCGTGCATCGGCACCTGGTCGCCCAGCTCGTTGAGCCGCCGCTCGACCTGGTAGGCGACGGAGTCGAGCTCGTTGCGGGCGTCGATCTCCTGGCGCAGCCGGGTGTCCTCGGACCGGTTGCGCTCGGCGTCGGCCACCATCCGCTCGACCTCGGCCGGGTCGAGGTTCGAGCTCTCGCTGATCGTGATCTTCTGCTCGGCACCGGTGTCCTGGTCCCGGGCGGACACGTGCAGGATGCCGTTGGCATCGATCTCGAACGTGACCTCGATCTGGGGCGTCCCCCGCGGCGCGGGGCGGATGCCCTCGAGCCGGAAGCGCCCGAGGACCCGGTTGTCGGCCGCCCGCTCCCGCTCGCCCTGCAGCACCACGACGTCGACGGAGGACTGCTCGTCCTCGGCGGTGCTGAACACCTCGGTGCGGCGGGCGGGGATCGTGGTGTTGCGCTCGATCACCTTGGTCATCACGCCGCCCAGCGTCTCGACCCCGAGCGACAGCGGGGTGACGTCGAGGAGCAGGACGTCGGAGACCTCGCCCTTGATGACCGCCGCCTGGACCGCGGCGCCCAGCGCCACGACCTCGTCGGGGTTGACGGTCATGTTCGGGTCCTTGCCGCCCGTGAGGCGACGGACCAGGTTCTGCACGGCCGGCATGCGGGTGGCGCCGCCGACCAGGATCACCTCGTCGATGTCGTCGGCGGTGACCTTGGCGTCGGCCATGGCCTGCTGCACGGGCCCCATGGTGCGCTCGAGCAGATCGGCCGTGATGTCCTCGAACGTCGAGCGCATGATGGTCGTGACCAGGTGCTTCGGCCCGTTGGCATCGGCGGTGACGAACGGCAGGTTGACCTGCGTCTGGGTCACCGAGGACAGCTCGACCTTGGCCTTCTCCGCCGCCTCGAACAGCCGCTGCAGAGCCTGGGGATCCTGGCGCAGGTCGATGCCTTGCTCCCGCTGGAACTCGTCGGCCAGGTAGTCGACGAGCCGCCGGTCGAAGTCGTCCCCGCCGAGGTGCGTGTCGCCCGACGTGGCGCGGACCTCGACGACCCCATCGCCGACGTCGAGGATGCTGACGTCGAACGTGCCGCCACCGAGGTCGAACACGAGCACGGTCTCGTTCGACTTCTTGTCGAGACCGTAGGCGAGGGCGGCCGCGGTGGGCTCGTTGATGATGCGCAGGACCTCCAGCCCCGCGATCTTCCCGGCGTCCTTCGTCGCCTGGCGTTGGGCGTCGTTGAAGTAGGCCGGCACGGTGATCACGGCCTCGGTCACCCGCTCGCCGAGGAACTTTCCCGCGTCCTCGGCCAGCTTGCGCAGCACCATGGCCGAGACCTCCTCGGGCGCATACAGCTTGCCGCGCACCTGGAAGCGCGCCATGCCGTCAGGCCCCGACACGACGTCGTACGACACCGCGCTGATCTCGCTCTCGACCTCGTCGAAGCGGCGGCCGATGAAGCGCTTGGCCGAGTTGATCGTGCCCTTGGGGTTGAGGATCGCCTGGCGTCTGGCCACCTGGCCGACGAGGCGTTCGCCCTGCTCGGTGAAGGCGACGACGGACGGGGTGGTGCGCTGGCCCTCCGCGTTGGGGATGACGGTCGGGTGGCCGCCTTCCACGGTGGCGATGACCGAGTTGGTCGTGCCCAGATCTATGCCGACGGCCTTGGCCATGGTTGACCTACCTCCTGGTGGTGTGCGGCTGAAAATCCGTCAAGTCGTCCCGCCCGCCGCGCCCGGGAACGGGTGGCCCAGCCAGCCTGAGCGCCTCGTCGGCGTGGTCCCGATCGACCAGGACCTGGTCCGGCGTCAGGACTCCGCGGTGCTCTTCGCGGGGATCGCTCGACCCTCGCCACCGGCCGCGACCTGGACCTTGCGCGGCTTGGCCTGCTCGGCCACCGGGATCACGAGCCGGAGCACACCTTGTTCGTAGGTCGCCTGGATGTTGTCGGAGTCGAGGCTCTCGCCGAGGAAGAGCTGGCGGGTGAACGTGCCCTGCGGACGCTCGCCGATGAGAACCTCCTGGTTCTCCTTGGGCTCCCAGTTCCGCTGGGCGCGGACGGTGAGGGCGTTCTTTTCGACCGTGAGATCGATCGAGCCGGGGTCGACCCCGGGCAGATCGAATTCGACGATGAACTGATCGCCCTCCCGGTAGGCGTCCATCGGCATCGTGGAAGGACGGGCCGAGCCCTGCGACATCAGCGCCTGGGTGAGGCGGTCGACGTCACGGAAGGGGTCGAAGCGCATCAGCATGGGACGTCTCCTCTCTGCGTTGGTTCTGCACGACCGATGACATCCGCCCGTCGAGCTCGGTGGCGAGGCGCCCGAGTCGGACGTCGTCCATCCGCAGGCGGCCCGCCAGCTGCGACACCAACGTCGAGACGTCGGTGCGTCCCTCGGCAAGCGTCGGTACGCCGTTCGATACCGCCACGCGCTCGATCCCGTCGAGTCCCGCCAACAGCCGCGCCATCTCGCGCCGATGCCGTTCGACCGCGACGACGATCCTGGCGAGCGATTGGCGGCCGGGCCGTTCCACGGCTCCTGGGGGCATGCGTCCAATGTCGCGTGAGCCACCCGGGGTGCGGACCACGCGTTCGCGTGGTCTCGGAAGCCTGCCCACCGACCAGGGTGCGTCCGTCCGCGGCTTCACGCGATCGCGTGGTGCGCCCGGCCCGGGCGGGCGGGAATGTGGCGGGCGAGAGGCGAGGAGGCGCGCCGATGAACTCGCAAAGCCACAGCCTGGCCGTGGGACTACCCGATCTCTCGATCGCCGGTGCGCCCGTCTACGCCAACGTCGCGCACACGACGTTCACGCCCTACGACTTCCGGGTCACGTTCTCGTTGCTGACGGTGCCCCATGATCAGGCGTCGGGGGCGACGAGCGACATCACCGCCCTGGCGCTCGTGCCGCGGGCGGTCGCCGAGGTCGTCATCCCCGCGGGATCGGTCTCGTCGATGGTCGATCTCCTGCGCGTCGAGCTCGACCGCTACACCGAGGAGTTCGGCGCCCCGCGGCCCTCGGTCGTCCAGTCCATGTCGGGGGCGAGCACCGCCGGATGATCCGAGCGGGCGAGAGGAGCGCAACCGGCTCGGCCCCGTCCACCCGGGCGTCTGCGGCGTCCGGATCACCGTGAGGGCCGCAGTCACACTGCTCGTCGTCCTGGCCTCGATCAGCGTGGTCACCGCCGTCGGCATCTGGTTCTCCTGGCGCTCGCCCATGGGCCTGTCGGAGGAGGCGAGCAGCCTCCACCCTCCGATCAGCGACGGCGTCGGGCGCCCCGCCGGCCCGGACGCCGAGGCCATGGGCGTGCTCGACCGGGGCGAGATCATCACCGGCCCACCACCCCCCGGCGGCATACCGACGGACGCCCCCCGCCCGCGATCCTCCCCCGGCCGCTGGCACCGCACCCAACGCCGGCGACGACGACTGAGACTGCCGCGCTGTCACCTCTGACGAGGTCCGGCTCCAAGGTTCGCCTGCTGACGAGCTAGGCATCGGGTTCGTGCGTCGGACCCTGCCCGCATCCGCTCCGCCGGACGTCTCCCGGATCGTCTGGGGACGGGCGATCCGGGGCCTGGCCGACGGGTTCGTGAGTGTGCTGCTGGCGCAGTACCTGGTCGGTCTGGGCTCATCACCGGTCCCGGTCGGCGCCATGTGACCGGCACGCTCGTCGGCTCCGCCGCTTTGACCCTGGCCTTCGGCCTCCGGGCGCACCGCACGTCGCTGCGTGCGCTCCTGCTGCTGGCCACGGCGGTGATGGCCGCCACCGCCATCGGCTTCGCCGCCGTGGTCTCGTTCTGGCCTCTGCTGGTCATCGCCGTGGTCGGCACGCTCAACCCGTCGGCCGGCGACGTCAGCGTGTTCCTGCCCACCGAGCAGGCCTACGTCGCCGGCGAGGTCGAGGCGCCCGACCGGCCCGGCTGTTCGCGCCCGAGTTGACCGGGGCCGCGACGCCTCGGGCTCAGTCGTTCCCAGTGTGGCCGGCCGACGTGCTGGGGCGCCGGACGATCACGAGGCCGGCCGTCCGCATCCTCGTGACGAAACCCTCGTCGATCGGCGCCCGAATGCCGGCGGCGCGGGGCACCCGGATACCGGCGCACATCGGATCGGCGGCCATGGGGGGTGTCATTGACCACGGTGGGCACCCCCCCGGGACTGCCCACCGGCAGCGCAGTGCTGAGCCTGCGTCCGGGCCTGCCCGAAGCCTGGGAGGACGACGGCGTTGGTCTGGGTATACGGCCGCCGCTCGATGCGGGCGATCGCGGGGCCAACGACCCGATGCACTCGGGACCCAGTGCCCTACCCGTCGGCGGGTCGAAGGTGCGAAGAGTTGGACAACAGATCCCTGTGTCTGGGGGGCGGGGCGGACATAGGGAGGTGGCGGCATGGGCACTACCGCGATATCTCGGCGGGATTTTCTGCGCATCGGGGGTGGCGCGGGGGCGGGACTGGTCTTCATCGGCCGGATCGGCGGTCGGGCGTTCGCGGTGCCGGTCGCGGCGGCGGCGATCCCGGGCGGCACGCTCGACCCCACCGGCGTGCCCAAGTACGTGACGCCCCTGCTGATCCCGCCGGTGATGCCGCGGGCGGCCAGCATCACAATGCCGACGGGCAAGCCGGTGGACTACTACGAGATTTCCGTGCGGCAGTTCGACGAGCAGATCCTTCCTGCGGGCTTCCGGCCCCCCACGACCGTGTGGGGCTACGGCGCGGTCACCACGCAGAGCAGCAGGGGGCTGAAGATCCACCACGCCCCATCGCTGACGATCGAGGCGCAGTACAACCGGCCGGTGCGGGTCAAGTGGATCAACGAGCTGGTCGACGACGCCGGGCACTTCCGGCCCCATCTGCTCCCCGTCGACCCGACGCTGCATTGGGCGAACCCGCCGGGCGGCACGGCCGGCCGTGACACGCGACCGAGCTTCACGGAGCCGCCTGGCCGTTACACCGGCCCGGTGCCCTTGGTCACGCACGCGCACGGTGCGGTCGGCGTCGGTGACGAGAGCGACGGCTACGCCGAGGCGTGGTACCTGCCCGTCGCCAACGACATCCCCTCCGGCTTCGCCACCGAGGGCACGTGGTACGACTTCTTCAAGGCCAAGGCGGCGGCGGGCTACGGCGCCGCCTGGGGCCCCGGGTTCGCCACGTTCCAGTACCCGAACCTAGGTCGAGCCGGGACCACCTGGTACCACGACCATGTCCTCGGCATGACCAGGCTCAACGTGTATGCCGGGCCTGCCGGCTTCTACATCATCCGAGGCGGTCCCGCCGGCGACGCCGCCGTGCTCGACAGCCGCACCAGTCTCAAGGCCTCGTTCCCTGGGCCGGCGCCCCGGGAGGGCGACATGTTCCCTCCGAACAAGCGCTACCGGGAGATCCCGATCGCCATCCAGGATCGGTCGTTCAACGACGACGGGTCGCTCTTCTATCCAGATACCCGGGCCTTCTTCGACGGCATCACCGGGCCTTACATCCCCGAGACGGACATCTCGCCGATCTGGAACCCGGAGTTCTTCGGCAACACGATCATGGTCAACGGCAACACCTGGCCGTTCCTGACCGTGGAGCAGCGTCGCTACCGCTTCCGGGTCCTCAACGGCTGCCAGTCGCGCTTCCTCATCCTCGACTTCGGCAACATTCCCGGCGTCGAGGTGTGGATGATCGGCAACGAGAGCGGCTTCCTCGCCGCCCCTGTCAACCTCACCGCGACCAACCGGAACCGGCTCCTCATGGGGCTGGCCGAACGTGCGGATCTGATCGTCGACTTCACGAACGTGCCGGTGGGCACCTATGTGCTCGCCAACGTCGGTCCCGACGAGCCGTTCGGTGGCGGCGAGCCCCCCGGGGACTTCGACACCGCCGATCCCGAGACGACGGGCCAGGTCATGCAGTTCCAGGTCGTGCCCTCCACGGCGGTAGACGCCTCGACCCCGCCCCAATTCCTCCGGCTGCCGGCTCTCACCCCCTTGCCGCCGGCCACCGTCACCCGGCCGCTGGCCCTGCTGGAGGAGCTCTCGCCGTTCTTCGAGGATGCCCCGGCCGAGGCCCTGCTGGGCACCGTGGCCGGCGATCCGAACGTGGCGCCCGCGGTGTGGACGAAACGGCTGTGGATGGACGAGGTCACCGAGAACCCCGTTGTCGGTGCGACCGAGGTCTGGGAGCTCTACAACGCCACGGCCGACGCCCACCCGATGCACATCCACGAAGTGCACTTCGAACTGGTCAACCGCCAGGACATCGTGGTGGACGAGGATGCGAAGACCGTGCAGGTCACGGGTACCCCCCGAGGACCGGAACCGTGGGAGATGGGGCTCAAGGACACGGTCATCGCCTACCCCGGGCAGGTCACCCGGGTCCGGCTCCGCTTCGAGAGAGCCGGCCAGTTCGTCTGGCACTGCCACATCGTCGAGCACGAGGACAACGAGATGATGCGGCCCTACCGCATCGGCCCGGTCCAGCCCGGCCAGCCGGGCTAGGCCGACGTCTCCACCCGCATCAACGTGCGGACTGAGGACGACATCGTCGTCGGCTTCTCGACCGGTTAGCGCATGATGTTCTGAGACCGCACCGTCCAGGAGGTGGCGGTTGATCTTCGGGGCCCTCGCGCGCCATCGTGCCGGCCGGTAGTGTTGGGCCACCCGCAAGGATGAGGGGGCGTCATGAAGCCCACGCGTGTGGCGAGCCGCCTGTTCGGTTTGGGCGCGATCTGCATGGCCACCATCGGCCTGGCCACGTTGGCACCGGCGGCGGCGGACAACTTCGTTCCGGGGTCCGCCGGCCTGGGCGATCCGTTCTTCCCTAACGCCGGCAACGGCGGCTACGACGTGACGCACTACGCGTTGACGTTGTCGTACGAGCCATCCACGAACCAGCTGACGGGCACTGCCGTGATAACGGCGCGGGCGACGCAGAACCTGTCCAGCTTCAACCTCGATCTGCGGGGCTTCTCGATCTCGCGCTTGGCCGTCAGCGGCCACGATGCTGCCTTCGCCCGGACTGGTGAGCAGGAGCTCGTGATCACGCCTCGGACTGGCCTGAGAGCCGGCACGGTGTTCACGGTGGTGATCGACTACGCCGGCACGCCCGCCGTGGTCACCGACCCCGATCAATCGATCGAGGGCTGGGTCCCGACCGATGATGGCGCCTTCGTGGTCGGCGAGCCGCAGGGGTCACCCGCGTGGTACCCGGTGAACGACAACCCGCGTGACAAGGCAACGTTCGACTTCAGCATCACCGTGCCGGCCGGGCTCACGGCGATGGCGAATGGAGTTCTCGTTTCCAACCAGACAGCCGGAGGCAGAACCACCTGGGTCTGGCGAGAGACCGATCCGATGGCCCCATATCTCGCCACGGCAACACTCGGCCGGTTCGACCTGACCATCTCGACCACCTCGGCGGGAATTCCGACCTACGTCGCCGTGGATCCACAGCTTCCAAAGGGCCAGGTGCTGGACATGCTTCCGGCGGCGGTCGACTTCTTCACATCGATCTACGGGCCGTATCCATTCAACGCCGCCGGTGCGGTCGTCGACAGCGCCAAGGTCGTCGGCTACTCACTCGAGACGCAGACAAAGCCGGTGTTCGACCGGATGCCGGACGAGGCGACACTCGTTCACGAGATATCCCACATGTGGTACGGCGACTCGGTGACCCTCACGACCTGGCCCGACATGTGGCTGCACGAGGGCTTCGCCACCTGGTCGGAATGGATCTGGAGCGAGTACCAGGGCAACAAGTCGGCGGCGCAGTGGTTCAAACAGCTGTACAACACCCCGGCGCAGGACACCGCCTTCTGGACGCCTCCGCCCGGCGACCCTGGCACACCCGTCCTCCTGTTCAACGGCACGATCTACTACCGCGGCGCGATGACCCTCGAGGCGCTGCGGGAGAAGATCGGGGACGGCACCTTCTTCACGGTGCTGCGCGACTGGGCCACGCTGAATCGCTACGGCAACGTGACGACAGCCCAGTTCATCGACCTCGCCGAGCAGCGCAGCGGGATGGACCTGACGCACTTCTTCGACGTCTGGCTGTACCAACCCGACAAGCCCACCGCCTGGTAGACGAGATCAGCCGGACGGCGGCGAGGAGTCGCCAGGCGGCGGGTATGCCTTTGAGTTCGTGTTCGCCGCGGTCGTCGAAGGTTGCTCCCGAGCCTGCTCCGCGCCTTGTCTTCGCCAACACGAATGCCAACAGAGTCGTCAGGGGCGATCCTCGGACGGCCGCTCCCGGCCAGACCAGTGCTCCCCCGGCCACTCCGTCGTTACGAGTCGTCGTCCGTGATCATCCCGAAGCCGAGACCCCAGAAGCCGCCGATCGACGCGTTGGTCGGCTCCCGCAGCGCGATCACGATCAACTCGTCTGGCTCGTCGACGGCGTCCCCGTTGACGACGACGTTCACGTACTGTCGCGTCCAACCCTTCGGGAAGGTCAGCGTTCCCGAGGCGGCGACGTAGTCGCCCGCAGCGGACGAGGCGATGATGGGGTTGCCTGGCACGTCCGTCGTCCGCCACTTCACAGTCACCGTGGAGGCGTAGGGGTGTGTCAAGTCGAACGGGATGCGGATGACACCCGTCGTTCCGGCGGCACCTTCAGCTGCGTACGCGCCTGCTGGTGCCGCCGCGACCACCGGAGGCTTGAGGAAGTCTGACGCCGGCGGTAGGCCGAGCACCTGCCAGCTGTCACCGCCGTCAGTGGATCTGACGATGTCATCCTGCGCCATCCCGAAGATCGTCCGGTCGCGGGCGTAGGTGGGTGAGAACTGGATCGGGTCGGACACGGGTTGCTCGTAGTCAGTGATCAAGTGGTTGTTCTGGATGAGCGAAGTCCCCACCGCAGCGAAGGTCGTGCCGCCGTCGGTCGATCGGTAGAGCCCCGTCCCGAGCGCGCTCACGAGGACCGTGTGGTCGGCGCCATAGTTCGGTGAGACCGCAATCGCCTCGACGTTCGTCGAAGTCGACAGCGGGGCGGCGGTGAGCTCCGTCCAGGTCGTGCCTTCGTCACGGGTCACGAAGACACCGCTGTCCGTCCCGGCGAAGACGGTACCGTCACTCGAGTGGTCCGACGAGATGGCGAGCATCGGGTGCCCTCCCGGTCCCGTGGGCTGCCAGTGTGCTCCTGCGTCGTCGCTCTTGAAGATCACGCTCGATGTGCTGGCGTAGACCACGGGTTCGGCAGGGAACTGCGGGCTGAGCACGAGCGAAAGGACCGGTGCACCGAGGTTCGCAAGCAGCGACCAGGTGCCCGCCTCGCCGCCCGAAACGGACTCGTAGATGTCGCCTTGACGCGTCCCGACGTAGACCGTCTGGTCCTGGGCGTACGCCGGCGATACAGCGGTGATGAACGCCCGGTAGGTTGAAAGTGGATAGTCCCCTACCACGATCTTCCTCCACGACGCCCCTCGATCTGTCGACTTGAACATGAGGATGGTGCTCGCAGAGAAGATCGTTCCATCGTGAACGTAGTCGGGGGAGTAGTGCACATTGCCGAGACGAGCGACAGGTGCAAAATCGTTGCCCGTCCACGGGGTGTCCAAGAGGACGTTGCTCTCCATCCACGTTGCTCCGCGGTCGTTGGTCATATACGTGCCCTTCACGTAGGTCGTCACGATCGCGGCGCCATCGTTTTCATAGTCAGGTGAGACGTCCAGACCGACCACATAGTCAGCATGAGTTTGGATTTCGGACCAGTGGCTGCCTCCGTCGTCGGATCTGAACAGCCCTTCGAAGCCGGCGACGAACAACACTGGGTGAGCATTGGGAGCCAGGGCTGCCGTCACCCCACCGAACTGCGGGCGACTCTCCTCTACAGCCTGTGGGTCCGTCGCCAGGCCGACACTCGCCGGCGAGAAGGTCGCGCCGCGGTTGGTCGACCGGTACACGCCGCTGTTCCACACTGTCAGCCACAACGTGCCATCGTTGGCGTAATTGCTGGACAGCGCGATGCCCGTGATCTGTTCGGCGGGCAGACCCGATCCCACCGCGACGAACGAAAGCCCGCGATCGGTAGAGCGGAAGAGACGCCCACTCTGGGTGCCCACGAAGACGCTGCCGTCGGTCGCCGGTGGCACGAGAGCGGCTGCGCCCGTCACGACGTCGCCGGCGACCGTCCCGGTGGCCGGTACCCACGTGCCGCCGTTGTTAGTCGAACCGTAGACGGCGCCGGTGGCGTCACTAACAACGACGCGGGTAGCGCTGAACACGACCGCCGTGACACGGCCGAAGGAGCCGACCGCCGCCCAGCTGCTTCCCCCGTTGGTGGTGCGGAAGAGGCCGGCGGAAGTGCCAGCCGCGAACACGACGTTCGACGACGCGGGTGACACTGCGAGCCGTGCGATGTCCCGGGCCTCGACCGGGGTGGACGTACGCGTCCACGACGAGCCCTGATCGCGGGACCGATAGAAGCCACCACCAGGTGCAGCGAGGTACAGCACCTGCGGATCTGACGGCGCGACGGCGATCTGATTGGGCCTCGGTCGATCGATCCCGTTGACGAGCTGTGTCCACGTCGACCCACCGTCGATCGATCGCATGAGAAAGCCTCGGGAGATCGTGAACGCCGTCCGGTCACTCGCGTACGCGGGCGACGCGACCACCTGAACGATGTCGTCGTGGGGAGCGTGCGCGGACGCCATGTCAGGAACGACGACGATCATGCCTCCGGCGAGGCCCATCATGCCGATGAGCAACAGGACATGCGAACCCACGTGCGGTCGTGGAGCGTGCGGTCGGTCCCGTCGGGGATTCGTCCGTTTCGTCGTCGCCGACCACGGCGAACCCGATCGCCGCCAGGACGGCGACAGCGACGGCGATCGCGAGCGCCACGAGCCGCCGGCGCCGGTGCTCCGGCTCCCCCGTGGCCCTCCCGTCTCCGGCCGGTCCTCCGGTGGCCTGGGTACTCGCTCTGTCTTCATGGCTCCTCCCGGGCGTCATCGCCACGCGGGGCCGCATCCGCGTTGACCCTGAGCCGAGCACCGCGCGCTCCCGTGCGGATAGGGGACAACGTCCGTTTGGGGCACGGTCGTCCGGACCTCGGCGACCCCGAGCAAGCATGACACCGCAGGATCCTGCGCCTTCGGTGGCTGCCGACGGCTCGGCGCCGTGGTGTGTTCACGCGACGGGCTCAGCACAGCGCGTCGAGGCACCGGCCTAAGACTCGGGCAGAAGTGCATCATTTCGGTTGAGGCGCGGCAGCCCAGGAGCAGGAGCGGCCCTCCTCCGGTGGCTCCGGGCCTCGTTGACACCAATTACACCGCGGATCTTCGCGGCGGCCTCACGAGGCTCCTTGTGCGAACGTT
>JBKPRV010000566.1:0-4903 GCA_046734715.1 Actinomycetota bacterium
TCCCACGACCACCGCCCGACGCGACGGGGGCGACTGGGTGCTCGACGGGGTCCGGACCAACGTGCCGGCGGGCCTGATCGCCGGCGTGGTCGTAGTGCCGGCCACCACCGATGGCGGCGACGTGGCCCTGTTCCTGGTGTCGGCGGACGCGGCCGGGGTCGAACGCGTGCGGCAGGACACCACGACCGGGACCCCGCAGGCGCAGATCCGGCTCGACGGCGTGCGGTTGGAGGCGGGGGCGGTGCTCGGTCCCGTCGACGACGGCACGGCGCTGCGTTGGGCGCTGGAGCACGCCACCGTCGGCATCTGTGCGGTCATGGCCGGCCTGACGGCCGAGGCCGTGCGGATCACCGGCGAGTACACGACCGGCCGAGAGCAGTTCGGGCGGCCCATCGCCACGTTCCAGGCGGTGGGGCAGCGCGCCGCCGACGCCTACGTCGATGCCCAAGCGGTGCGCCTCACGATGTTGCAGGCAGCGTGGCGGCTCGGAGCCGGGATGCCCGCCGACCGCGAGGTCGCCGTGGCCAAGTACTGGGCCGCGGCGGGTGGGCAACGGGTGGTGCACGCCGCCTCCCACCTGCACGGCGGCGTCGGCGTCGACCGGGACTACCCGCTGCACCGGTACTTCCTCCTCGCCAAGGAGCTGGAGCTGTCGCTCGGCGGCGCCCACCGCCAGCTGCTGCGCCTGGGCGGGATCCTGGCGGCCGAGGGCGCCCGGCGCTGATGGCGGGACCGCTGGCCGGGGTGTCGGTCGTCGAGCTGGCCGGCATCGGACCGGCGCCGTTCGCGGCCATGGTCCTCGCCGACCTGGGGGCGGACGTCATCCGGGTCGACCGGCCGGGCGTCCCCAACGCCGTCGCTCGCATGGACGTGCTCAACCGGGGCCGCCGCTCGGTCGCGGTCGACCTCAAGGCACCCGAGGGCGCCGAGGTGGTGCTGCGGGCGGCAGCCGCAGCCGATGCCCTCATCGAGGGATTCCGACCCGGCGTGGCGGAACGGCTCGGCGTAGGGCCCGACGCCTGCCTGGCCCGCAACCCCCGCCTGGTGTACGGCCGGATGACCGGCTGGGGCCAGGACGGCCCCTACGCCCACGAGGCCGGGCACGACATCACCTACGCCGCAGTGGCCGGAGCCCTGGCCCACATCGGAAGGGCCGGCCAGCCGCCGACCCCGCCGCTCAACCTGGTCGCCGACTTCGGTGGCGGCGGCCTGCTGCTGGCCCTGGGCGTCGTGTCCGGCGTGCTGGCGGCCCGCACCAGCGACCGGGGCCAGGTGGTCGACGCCGCCATGGTCGACGGGGTGGCGCTGCTGATGGCGCCGTTCTTCATGGCCCTGCGCTCGGGCTACTTCAGCAACGAGCGGGGGACCAACCTGCTCGACTCCGGAGCGCCGTTCTACGACTCCTACGCCGGCGCCGACGGTCGCTGGGTGGCGGTGGGAGCGCTGGAGCCGCAGTTCTTCGCCGCGCTGCTGGAGGGCCTCGCGATCGATCCGGCGGAGGTCGGCGAGCAGCACGATCGGAGCCAGTGGCCGAGCATGCGAGACCGGTTCGCCGCCACCTTCGCCACCCGCAGCCGGGACGAGTGGGTCGCCCACTTCGCCGGCCGGGACGCGTGTGTCGCCCCGGTGCTCACCACCGAGG
Organism: Actinomycetota bacterium; assembly: GCA_046734715.1. Lineage (GTDB taxonomy): Bacteria > Actinomycetota > Acidimicrobiia > Acidimicrobiales > VFJN01 > ZC4RG19. The sequence goes on from JBKPRV010000566.1 coordinate 1,643, forward strand.
AGACGCTGGCCGATCCCCACCTGAGCGCCCGGGGCACGGTGGTCGAGCTCGAGGGCGTGCTCCAGCCCGCCCCCGCGCCCCGGTTCGGCGCCACGCCGGCGACGCTCGACCGACCCCCGCCCGCTCCGGGCGAGCACACCGACGAAGTGCTGGCCGGCCTCGGCTACACGGCGGACGAGATCGCCGCCCTGCGCGAGACCGGCGCCGTCGCCTAGTCCGCGCGCAGCGGGCGGAAGAACTCCCGGATGTCCCCGATCAGCAGGTCGGAAGCGTCGTAGGGGGCGAAGTGGCTGCCGCGGTCGTAGTGGCGCCAGTGGACGATGTTGGCGTGGTCGCGCCGGGCCAGCTTGGGCACGGACTGGAAGTCCTCGGCGAAGATGGCCACGCCGGTCGGCGCGGTGGTCGGCGCGGACGGCCGGTCCTGGGCGTGCGCGTCCTCGTAGTACAGGCGGATGGACGAGCCTATGGTCCCCGTCAGCCAGTAGATGGCCGCGTTGGTGATGACGTAGTCGGGGTCGGTCCAGTGCCGGTACAACTGGCTCACCCAGGCCAGCCACCCGGCGGGCGAGTCCTGGAGCGCATACGCCAGTGTCTGGGGCTGGGCGGACTGGTACTGGTTGTAGGCCAGGCCGCCGCCACCGGCGAAATCCTCCAGGAACCGGAGCGCGGCGAAGTCCTCGTCGGTCATGCCCTCGAACTCGGCCGGGTCGCCGGACGGGAACGAGAACAGCTGGGTCACGTGCACGCCCACCACCCGGTCGGGGGCGTGGCGACCGAGCTCCGGCGAGATCAGCGAGCCGGCATCGTTGCCGTGGGCCCCGAACCGGGAGTAGCCGAGGCTGTCCATGAGCGCGGCCCACGCGCGCGCCACCCGGGCCGTGTCCCAGCCGGGCTCGCGGGTCGGGCCCGAGAACCCGACCCCCGGCCGGGACGGGACCACCAGGTGGAAGGCGTCACCCGGGTCGCCGCCGTGCGCCCGGGGGTCGGTGAGCGGCCCGATCAGGTCGAGGTACTCGACCACGGTCATCGGCCAGCCGTGGGTGGCGATGAGCGGCAGGGCGTCGGGCTCGGGCGACCGCACGTGCAGGAAGTGGACGTTCTGGCCGTCGATGGTGGTCGTGAACTGCGGGAAGGCGTTGATCCGCGCCTCGTGCGCCCGCCAGTCGTAGTCGTGGCGCCAGCGGTCGACCAACGTCCGGACGTGGTCGAGCGGCACGCCGTAGGCCCAGTCGACCCCCGGGAGCTCGTCGGGCCAGCGGACCCGCTCGAGCCGCCTGCGCAGGTCGTCGAGGTCGGCGTCGGGCACCTCGACCCGGAAGGGTTGGACGGCGGCCTCACCTGCTGCAACGGTCATGCCCATGCATCCTTGGAAGTCATGGGCGTCGACCGTACGAAACGAAACGCTTCGTTTCAAGGCACCCCCTGGCGCCAAATGAGTGAGCCGGCCCTCCGGGGGCGCCAGGCCGAGGCGCGGCGCAACGACGAGGCCATCCTCGCCGCCGCGCGCGCCGTGTTCGTGGACGACCCCGACGCATCGATCGCCGACGTGGTCGCCTGCGCCGGGGTGAACGTCGCGTCGCTGTACCGCCGCTTCGCCAGCAAGGAGGAGCTGCTCCGCCGGCTGTGCGGCGACGGTCTGCTCACCTACATCGACATCGCCCGCCGGGCGGTCGAGGCCATCGAGCGCGACGGCGCCGACCCCTGGGAGAGCTTCGTTCGCTTCACCGAGGAGATCGTGGCGGCCGACACCCACGCCCTGACCATCCGCCTCGCCGGGCGGTTCCGGCCCACCGAGGAGGAGCAGCGCAACGGGGCCGAGGCGTTCGGCCTCAACGAGCGGCTCGTCCGCCGCGCCCACGAGGCGGGCGTGCTGCGCGACGACTTCGGCCCGCACGACCTTAGCTTCGTGTTCGAGCAGGTCAGCAACCTCAGGGGAGCCACGCCCCGCCGCACGGCCGAGCTCCGGGCCCGCTTCCTGGCCCTCCAGCTCGACGGCCTGCGAGCCCCCGCCCGCACCCCGCTCCCCGGTCCCCCCACCACCGGCGAGGAGCTCCGGGCTCGCTGGGACCCGCCGCCCAGGCGCCGCGCCCCGCGCCTCTGAGAAATCGGCAGACAGCCCAGCCGCGGATTGCGAGACTCCGGGGCCGTGGCGGGGCAGTACACGTTCGGGGACAGCGACCTGGCGGCCCAACGCATGGCGCTGGTGGCGGACGTGTTCGGGCGGTCGTCCCGAGCGCTGCTCGAGCGAGCGGTCCCGCCCGGGGTCGGGACCGCCCTCGACCTCGGCTGCGGGCCGGGCCACAGCACCCGGCTGCTGGCCGAGGTCTGCCGCCCACGGCGGACGCTGGGCGTCGACGGGTCCGCCCGGTACGTCGAGCTGGCCCGTGCCACGACGCGCGACCCCGCCGTCGGGTTCGTCCACCACGACGTGACCCGCCTGCCGCTGCCCGAGGCGCCGGTCGACGTCGTCTACGCCCGGCTGCTGCTCGCCCACCTCCCCGACCCGCCCGGCCTGGTCGAGCGGTGGCGCAGCCAGCTGCGGCCCGGTGGGGTCGTGGTGCTCGACGAGGTCGAGTCCATCGAGGCGCCCCCCGGTGTGCTGCGGGACTACGAGGACCTCGTCGTCGCGCTGGTGGCGGCCGAGGGCGGTCCGATGTACGCGGGCCCGCTCCTGGCGCCGCTCGGGGGCGAGGGCGTCGAGGTGCTCGTGGACGCGGCCGTGGCCGCCCGCATGTACGGGATGAACCTGACCACGTGGCGGGACCGGGCGCTCGCTCTCGGACTGGCGAGCCCGGACCACCTGGACGAGGTGGCGGCGGGGCTGGAACGCCTCGTGGACGGGCCCCGCGGGCGCCAGGCCGTGCGCTGGGTGCTGCGCCAGCTCGTCGTCCCCGCCTGAGCGGACGCTAGACAGTGCGGTCATGGCAGAGGTCGTGTCCCCGCTGACCGGCACGGTGGCCCGGATCGAGCGGGCGGCCGGCGCCGCGGTCGACGCCGGCACCACGGTGGTCATCCTCGAGTCGATGAAGATGGAGTACGCCATCGAGGCCGGGATCGCCGGCACGGTGGCCGAGGTCCGGGTCGAGGCGGGCGACACGGTCCAAGCCGGGGACCTGCTCGCGGTGGTGACGGCGACTCCCGCGCCCAGCAGTCCGGCCGCTGCCGAGGCCGCCCCGGCCGCCGCGGAGGCGAGCGCGGCCGCGCCCGGGGTCCGGGCCGACCTGGCCGAGGTGGTCGAGCGGCACGCCGTGGGCCTCGATG
>JBKPRV010000567.1:0-10900 GCA_046734715.1 Actinomycetota bacterium
CGCCCGCGCCCTGGCCTACCAGCCCGAGATCCTGCTGCTCGACGAGCCGTTCGCCTCGGTGGACGCCCAGACCCGCGCCGACCTGGAGGACCTGCTGCTCCAGGTGTGGAGCCGCACCCACCTCACGGTCCTGCTGGTCACCCACGACATCGACGAGGCGGTCTACCTCGCCGACCGCATCCTGGTCCTCTCGGCCGCACCTACCCGGGTCCGCAAGACCATCACGGTCGACCTCCCGCGCCCCCGCGACCAGATCGCCACCAAGGAACTGCCCGAGTTCGCCCACCTCCGGGCCTCGGTCTTCGCCCTCATCAAAGCCGAGAGCGGCTCGGCCCCACCCACTGACGCCGCCACTCCCGAAGGCTGAGCGGCCACCCGAGCGCTTACGGGCCGGCCCGCTGGCATGCCGCCGGCAACCACGCGGAGATCGTGATCGTTCCCGCCAGGATCGCCACGACGTGGGATGTCACGATCTGGCCGCCGTGGGCGGTCGCGCTTACCCGCGCGGCCTGGTTGACCGCCACGCCGAGGTAGTCGCCCTCGGCGTAGTCGCACTCGCCGGTGTGGATGCCCATGCGGACCCGGGGTTCGAGCGCGACCACATGAGCGAGCTGCCCTCGATGTCCGTGAACAGGAAGGACACGGTCCCCGATGGCGGCCCGCCAACCACGCCGCCATCGTGCCATCAGGACCGGCGGATCGCCACACAGCGCGACCGGGCGGCCACCGTGATGTTCAGGCCTCGCGGTCGGGTCGCGGGCCCATCCTGGCGATGATGACGGCCCACTCGGGGTGGCCCCGTAGGCCGGCGAGGTCCTCGTCGGTCGTGGCGAGCGCCCGGTCGTCGAACCCGAGCGCGACCGCTCGGCGCAGGGCGTCGACGGCTCCCTCGCGATCGCCGGCCAGGGCCGCACTGCACGCGATGTTGTAGGCGACGTGGCCCGACTGTTCCAGTGCCAGGGCTCGCCTCCCGACGGCCATCGCCTCCGCATAGCGCCGCTCGTGATGGAGGTCCGACTGCAGGCGCTCGAGAGCCGTGAGGCGGCCGTCGAAGCCGGAGCCGGCCAACGCCTCGACCAGGCCGGGAACGGCTCCGGCGTCGGCGAGCGCCCGCGCGAGCTGCCGGTTCGGGGGCCAGGTCTGATCGGTCCCGTAAGCCTGGGCCGCCAGGTCGATCGCCACGTCCCGGCGATCCGTGACGGCCGCGAGCGTGGCGCGCAGGTACAGGGACGGCGCGATGTCCGTGGGGAGCGTCGCCAATGCGGCTTCGACCGCCGCTCGATCGCCACGGCGAACAGCGATCCAGACCGGCAGCTCCGCGACCTCCCGGCGGACCGGGCCGCGCACCCGGGTGGACGCCAGACGGTCGGCCCTCGCCGTGGCCTCGGCCAGCCGGCCGTCGTCGATCGCACGGTGGACGTCGTAGATCTCTTCCTCGGCCGGCCCGGCGGTGGCGGCGGTCAGGGCGGAGTAGCTGAGGGGAACGAAGAAGAACGCGTACAGCGCCAGGAACGGCTGCCTCAGCGCCAGCGCGACGACGGCGCCGGCGCCGGCGGTCACGAGGGAGAGCGTGGGGGCGAGGACCTTGGCCCGATCCCCGACGGCGAACTCCAGCAAGGAGCGCGCGATCTGGCCCCCGTCGAGGTACTGGAGGGGAAGCAGGTTGAGCAGCGACCAACCGAGGCTGGCCCACACGGTGTAGTCGAGGAGCAGCTCGGTGAAGCTGGACGACAGGGTGATCGAGTCCCGGATCGCCCACGCCGGCAGGCCGAGCAGCAGGATCCCCGCCAGCGGCCCCGCCAGGCTGACGATCACGCTCCGCCAGCGTGACCCGGAGACCCGCCCGCTCGTGAGCCCACCCAGGGCGTAGAGCCGGATCTCGGCGTCGGATCCCATCGCCAGGAACGCCGCGGCGTGGCCCAGCTCGTGGACGAGGACCGAGACGAACACCGCCAGCACCCACGCGACGAGCCCTTCGAGCGTCCCGCTCAGCAGCCCGATGCCCGCCGAGATGACGAGGAACGACGGCTCCAGGGTGATGCCGACCCGCCCGACGCGGAGGCGCGGCCCCGTGCTGGCAACCCCTATCCCGGCCATCGCCGGTCTTCATACCATCGGCCGGCAGGCCGTTACCGGCGCGGGCGCGCCAGGATCAGCGTGACCTCCAGGTTCTGGACGAAGCGCCCGCCCGGCTCGACCGCGGCCAGGGTGGCCGCGAGGTCGGCCTCGAACCCCGCGCGCTGGGCGCCGAGGACGGCGGGGCCGGCAAACGAGGTCGAGTTCAAGAAGCCGAGCACGTGGTCGAAGTCCCAGGTCAGAGTGGTCGTGTAGTCGGTGAGCTCCAGGTCGAAGCCCGCCGGGACGAGGAAATCCTGGTGCATCTTCTCGACCTGGAAGAAGCCGCTTCCGGCGCGCCGCCGCTCGCCCAGCCGGGCGGTGACCACCTCCACAACGGCCTGCTGCCACGGCTCAGTCCCGGACCACGGGTCGCTCGACCCCGCGACGAGGAAGAACGCCCCGCCGGGTGGCAGGGCCCGGTGGATGCGCCCGGCGAGCGCCTCGCGGTCCATCCAATGGAAGCTGTTCCCGGCCGCCACGTGGTCGACCGACCCGGGCACGATGCGCACGTCCTCGGCCCGGCTCACCAGCCACGAGACGTTGGCCGGGCCGCCGCTCGCCCCGGCCCGCACCATCTCCTCCTCGACGTCGACCGCCAGGACATGCCCGAAGTGGTGGCTCAGCGGGATCGCCAGCTGCCCGGTCCCGCAGCCGAGGTCCAGCAGCCGCCCCCGCCCGGCGGGCCCCGCGACCTCCACGATGCGCGCCAGCAGGGCGTCGGGGTACGGCGGCCGGTAGCGCCGGTAGTAGCCGGCCGTCCCCTCGAACTTGCCCGGTCCCACCGCTCCATGGTGGCCCGGGGTCCTCGGCCGTGGGTCAGGTTTTGTGGCGGTCGACGAAGTCGAGGATGGCGCGGTTGAAGATCTCGTTGCGGTCGCCGACCACCATGTGGCCGGCCCCGGCCACGTCGGCGAACTCGGCGTGGGGGGCGCGGCGGAGGAACTCCTGGGCGCCCTCCTCGCTGAGCAGGTCGCTGCTGCGGCCCCGGACCAGCAGGGTGGGGATCTTCAGGTTGTCGACCGCCGCTTCCAGGCGACCGGGGTCGAGCAGGGAGGCCCGGGTCTCGTCGGCCGAGCCGAAGCGGCCGGTGAGGAAGCGGGGGTCCCAGTGCCAGACCCAGCGGCCGTCGGGCTGCCGGCGCAGGTTCTTGGCCAGCCCGGACAGGTCGGCGGGGCGGGGCCGGTGGGGGTTGTAGGCGGCGATGGCGTCGGCCGCCTCCTCCAGGGTGGCGAAGCCGTCGAGGCTGCCGCTCATGAACTCGCCGATGCGGTCCCGGCCCTCCTCCTCGATGCGGTGGGCCACGTCCACCAGCACCAGGGCCCGGGCCACCTCGGCCTGGTCCGGCGCCTCGCCCACTGCCATCAGCGACGCCAGGCCGCCCAGCGACGCGCCGATCAGGATGGGTGGGGCGGTCAGCGACGCGGCCACCGCGACCACGTCCTCGGCGAAGGCGTCGAAGGAGTAGTCGCCGTCCTCGGGCCACGCGCTGTCCCCATGGCCCCGGAGGTCGACCGACAGCGCCCGGTAGCCCGAGTCGACCAGCACACGCCAGGTCCCCGCCCACGAGTGGCGGGTCTGGCCGCCGCCGTGGAGCAGCACGACCGGGGTGCCGTCCTCAGGACCGGCGACATCGGCGGCCAGGGCCAGCCCGCCGGCGCCGGTCAGGACCTCGGGCACGGCGGGTTCCAGGCCGAGACGGGCATCATCTGAGTGTACTCATAGCCCGCGATCAGGGCTCTGAGGACCTCCGGCGGCGAACGGCTCCTCTGCCGTTCGACCCTATCCCGAGGCCAGGTCCGCGAGCGGCACCTCGGGATCGGCCAGGCGGGCCGGATCCTGGCGGGCGCCGGCGGCCACGATGGCCTTCAGGTCGTCGACCACGTCCCATACGTTGACGTTCATGGCCGCGCTGACCACGCCGTCGCGGTGCCAGAAGGCCACCAGCTCCCGGTCCTCCAGGCTGCCCCGTACCACCAGGTCGTCGCCGGGTCGGCTGTAGCCGACGTACTCCAGGCCGAGGTCGTACTGGTCGGAGAAGAAGTAGGGCAGGCGGGTGTAGGCGGTGCGCTCGCCCGCGGCGTTGGCTCCGGCGGCAAGGCCCTGGTTGAGCGCGTTGGCCCAGTGCTCGACCCGCAGGTGGCCCTGGTAGTGGGGGTGCCAGGCGGAGGCCACGTCGCCGGCGGCGTAAACGCCGGGCGCGCTGGTCTCCAGGAACTCGTCCACCACCACGCCGTTGTCGACCTTGAGCCCGGCGTCGGTGGCCAGGGCTACCCGCGGCGTCACGCCCACGCCGATGACCACCACGTCGGCGGGCTCGACCCGCCCGTCGCTGAGGACGACGTTGGCGACCCGGCCGGTGCCCTGGAGCTCGGTCACGCCGGTCCCGAGCCGGAGCGCGACGCCGTGGTCGGCGTGCAGGCTCCGGAACATCTCGCCCACCTCGTCGCCGAGCACCCGGCGCAGCGGGACCGGCTCGGGGTCGATCAGCACGACCTCGGCGCCCAGCTGGCGGGCCGAAGCGGCCACCTCCGAGCCGATCCACCCGGCGCCGACGACCGTCACCCGGCCCCCGGCGCGGATGGCGTCGCCCAGGCGCAGCGAGTCGGTGCGGGTGCGCAGGTAGTGGACGCCGTAGAGATCGGCGCCCGGCAGCGGCAGGCGGCGGGGCTCGGCCCCGGTGGCCAGCACCGCGGTGGTGAACCCGAGGGTCTCGCCGCCATCGAGCCGAGCCTGCCCGGCACTGAGGTCGAGCGCCTCGACCGTGCGCCCGGTCAGCAGCTCGACGCCGTGCTCGTCGTAGTAGCCCTCGTCGTGGACCCGGGCCGTCTCGGAGTCCTTCTCGCCCCGCAGCACGTCCTTGGACAGCGGCGGCCGCTCGTAGGGCCGCTCCGGCTCGGCGCCGACCAGCACGATCCGGCCGTCGTAGCCCGTGGTGCGGGCGCCTTCGGCCGCCTTGGCGCCGGCCAGGCTGGCGCCCACGATCAGCAGGGTGCGGTCGCCACTCATGACCGGTCCACCCCGGCGAGGCTGAAGAACTCGGCCCGGGAGCGGGAGTCCTCCCGCAGCAGCCCGTGCAGGGCCGAGGTCACCGTGCGGGAGCCGCTGGCCTGGACGCCGCGCAGGCTCATGCACAGGTGCTCGGCCTCCAGCACCACCCCTACACCTTTGGGCGCCAGGTGCTCCTGCAGCCAGTCGGCCACCTGCTTGGTCAGCCGCTCCTGGACCTGCAGGTCGCGGGCGAACAGCTCGACCACCCGGGCGAGCTTGGACAGCCCGAGGATGCGGTCCCCGGGCAGGTAGCCCACGTGGGCCACCCCCTTGAACGGCAGCAGGTGGTGCTGGCACAGCGAGTGGAAGGGGATGTCACGGGCCAGGACCAGCTCGTCGTACCCCTCGTCGTTCGGGAAGGTGGTGAGGTCGAACGAACGGGGGGTGAGCATCTCCTGGTAGGCGGCGGCGACGCGGCGGGGCGTGTCGGCCAGGTGCTCGTCGTCGGGATCCTGTCCGAGGGCCACCAGCAGGTCGCTGACCGCGAGCTCGGCGGCGACCGGGTCGATGGCCGGCCGCCCGTGGATCACGCGCAGGCGGGGCGTGGTGTCGAGGGCCAGCTCGACGGCATCTCTAAAAGTGGACATACCATACTTTAGAAACATCCCCGCCTTGAGTCAACCCCCTTGGGTTTTAGAAGCCGCCTCGAGAATGGCCGTCACGGAGCGGTCGACGTCCTCCTCGGCGGTCCGCCAGTTGGACACCGAGATGCGCATGAGACGCCGGCCGTGCCAGGTGGTGTCGCCCATCCAGCACTCGCCCGACGCTTGCACCGCCCGGACGATGCGGCCGGTGCGCTCGTCGTCGCCGAAGCCGACCAGCACCTGGTTGAGCACGACGTCGTTGGCGATGTCGACGCCGTCGACCGCGCCGAGCCGGTCCGCGAAGCGCCGGGCGTGGGCGCAGCAGCGCTCGACCAGGGCGGCCACGCCGTCCCGCCCCAGCTCCCGCAGCGCGGCCCAGGTGGCGAAGCCCCGCGCCCGGCGGGACGACTCGGGCACGAAGTCGGCGGGTGTGCGCAGCTCGCGCTGGCCGTGGCCGGTGAGGTAGGCGGCGGTGAAGGACATCGCCGCCGCGTGCGCCTCGGGGTGGGCACAGAACACGTAGCCGCTGTCGTACGGGACGTTGAGCCACTTGTGGCCGTCGGTGGCCCAGGAGTCGGCGGTCTCGACCCCGTCGATGAGGTGCCGCGTGGTGGGGCTGGCTGCTGCCCACAGGCCGAAGGCCCCGTCCACGTGCACCCAGGCCCCGTGCTCGTGGGCCACCGCGGTCCCCGCCCGCAGGTCGTCGACCGCTCCGGTGTTCACGTTGCCGGCCTGGAGGCACACGATGGTCGGCCCTTCCGGCCCGGCGGCGAGGACCCTCCCGAGGTCGGCAACGTCGATCTCTCCCTGCGGCCCGGCGACCGCCGGCTCGACCACGTCGACCCCGAAGCCGAGCAGCCGCAGGGCGCGGTCGACGGTGGCGTGCCGCTCCTGGCTGGCCACCACCCTGACGGCGGGCCCGCCCGCCAGGCCCCGCCGCTCCACGTCCCAGCCCGCCCGGGCCAGCACGTGCTGCCGGGCCGCGGCCAGCGCCACGGTGTTCGCCCCCTGGCCCCCGGTCACGAACCCGAACGAAGCGTCGCCGGGGAGGTGGAGCAACTCCTTGAGCCAGGTGCCGGCCACGTCCTCCACCACCGCGGCGGCGGGCGAGGTCGCCAGGTTGAACGCCGGCTGGTCCCACCCCACCGCCAGGACGTCGGCGGCGGTGGCGGCGTCGAGCGCCCCACCCACCACGAACCCGTAGTACCGCGGCCCGCTGGTCCCCACCAGACCTGGGTCCACGGCCTCGGCCAGCTGCCGCACCACGTCGGAGGGGGCGGTGGGCGCATCTCCGAGGTCCCCCAGCGACGCCCGTAGCCCGTCGAGGTCGAGCCCCGCGGGGAACACGGCCCGCTCACCCACCTCCTCCCGATAGGCCGCGGCCTGCGCGGCCACCTCCACCAAGAGCTCACGTAGCGAAGTCACATGAGGGGATTAGCTCATCAGGCCCAGCTCGTGCATGCGGGTAATGGCATCGCTGCGGGTGGACGCGCCCAACCTGCGGTAGACGGAGATGGCCTGGGTCTCGACCGTGTGGGGGGAGATGTTGAGGCGCTGGCCGATCTCGGGATGGGTCAGGTGGGTGGGCAGCAGCGGCCGCCACGAGGTTGACCGCCGGGAGCGGCTCTGCAAGCGTCATCGGCTCATGGCGGCTCCGGGGGCGAGGCTGCGGGTCATCCAGTGGGCGAGCGGGTCCGTGGGGCGCGCCGCCATGGCCGCCGTCCTCGACCGCCCCGACCTCGACCTGGTGGCCTGCTGGGTCCACTCACCCGACAAGGACGGCATGGACGTCGGCAGGCTGGCCGGACGCCCGCCGGCGGGCGTAGCCGCCACCGGCGACGCCGACGCCCTGCTGGCGCTCGACGCAGACTGTGTGCTCTACAGCCCGCTGTTCGCCGACGCCGCCGTGGTGGAGCGCATCCTGGCGTCGGGCAAGAACGTCGTCACCCCGCTGGGCTGGTTCTACCCACCGGCCGACCAGCGCGCCCGGCTCGAGCCGGTGTGCCAGGCCGCCGGCGTGACCCTGCACGGCACCGGGATCCATCCGGGCGGCATAACCGAGCGCTTCCCGCTTGTGCTCTCGGCCCTGTCCGGCTCGGTCACCCATGTGCGGGCCGAGGAGTTCTCCGACATCCGCACCTACGGCGCGCCCGACGTCATCCGGGACTGGATGCTGTTCGGCACCACGCCCGCCGAGGCCCGGACCAGCGTGATGGCCGATGCCCTGGGCGCCGGATTCCGCCAGTCGGTGTGGATGCTGGCCGACGAGCTGGGCTTCGACCTCGATCCCCAGCTGCGCACCACCCACGAGACGGCGGTGGCCACGACCCCCATCGACTCGCCCATCGGGCCCATCGCCCCCGGCCGCGTGGCGGCCCAGCGCTTCCGCTGGGAGGGCCTGGTCGACGGCCGGCCGGTGATCACCGCCGCGGTCAACTGGCTGATGGGCGAAGCCGACCTCGAGCCGCGCTGGTCCTTCGGCCCCGCGGGCGAGCGCTTCGAGATCGAGATCACCGGCGACCCGGGCACCGTCGTCACGTTCAAGGGCCTGCACCCCACCTCGATCGAAGCCGGCCTGGCCCGCAACCCCGGCATCGTGGCCACGGCTCTGCACTGCGTCAACGCCATCCCCTACGTCTGCGCCGCGCCCCCCGGCATCCTCACCTACCTCGACCTCCCCCCCGTGGCAGGCCGCGCTGCCCCCGCGCTGCGCCGGGGTCGCCGGGATCGCTGAGCCCGGTCGAGCGGGCCCAGGTGCGGGCCCACCGGTCGAGGGGCCTGATGGCTGCGCCCAGCGAAGCACCGGGGCGGGTGAGGCGGTACCGGTCGGCTTCGTCCCGCTCGACGAGGCCGGCTGCGCCCAGCTCCCGCAGCCGCTCGTAGAGGACGCTCGACGACATCCCGTCGCAGCGTTCCCGCAGGGCCCGGGCGCCGAGGGGGCCGTCCCGCAGCTCCCACAGGATGCGTAGGGCCCAGCGCCGCCCCAGGAGGTCGAGCGCGGCCATGACCGGGCGCCCCGTGGTGGACCCGCGCACCGGTCGGCCGGGGCGCGGGGCATCTGTCATGTGGCTTGCCGTTTCGATTTCAGAAACATACCGTGGACCCAGGTCGTTTCGGTTTCCAAAACAGGAGGGTACCCGATGGCCCGCATCGCCCCGCTCGATCCGCCCTACGCCGACGACGTCGCCGCCGAGCTGGCGGCGATGATGCCGCCCGGGGTAGCGCCCATCGGGCTGTTCCGCACGTTCGCGCGGCACCTGCCCATGACCCGGGCGCTTCGGGGCTGGGGGGCGCACGAGCTGGGCCGCAGCCTGGCGCTGTCCCTGCGGGAGCGTGAGATCGTCATCGACCGCACCTGCGCCCGCTGCGGGTGCGAGTACGAGTGGGGCGTGCACGTGGCCTTCTTCGCCGAGCGGGCGGGCCTGGACGAAGGACAGGTCGCCTCTCTCACCCACGGGACCGCCGCCGATCCCTGCTGGAGGAGCGAGCGCGAGCGCCTGCTCATCGAGGCCGTCGACCAGCTGCACGACACCGCGGACGTGGACGACGCGCTCTGGGCGCGCCTGGCCGCGGCCCTGGACGAGCGCGAGCTGCTCGACCTGCTGCTGCTCACCGGCTGGTACCACGCCATCAGCTACGTGGCTCGCGCCGCCCGGGTCGAGCGGGAGCCAAATGCCCCGACCTTTGCCGACGTCGCCGGATAGGTTGGCCGGCCGATGCGGGTCTCGGTGGGCGACTGCCGGCTGTACGTGGACGTCGACGGGCTCGGGCTGGTGCCGGACGGGCCGGTCATGCGCGAGCGGCCCACTGTCGTGATGGTGCACGGTGGTCCCGGGGGCGACCACACCGTTTTCAAGCCCGGGTTCGGGGTGCTGGCCGACGTGGCCCAGGTCGTCTATTACGACCAGCGCGGCATGGGGCGCAGCGACCTCAGCACGCCGGACCGCTGGAACCACGACCAGTGGGCCGACGACCTGGTGGCCCTGTGCGACGCGCTCGGCATCGTCGCTCCCGTGGTGTGCGGCGTCTCGTTCGGCGCCATCGTGGCGCTCCATTACGCGGTCCGGCACCCGGGCCACGCCGCCCGCGTCATCCTCGACTCCGGAGCGCCGTTCACCGACACCGACGAGCGCCTGGCCATGTTCGGGCGGCTCGGCGGCTCCGAGGCGGTGGCGGCGGCGCAGGCGTTCTTCGACCGGGCCGACGCCGACACCTTCGTCCGCTACGCCGCCACGTGCGTGCCGCTGTACGTGCGCCACCCAGGGCCCGACCTCGCTGACATGCGGGCCCGGGGGATGGCGCACGCCAACCTCGCCGTGTTCCGGCACTGGCAGGCGGGCGAGGAGCGCACTTACGACCTGCGCGGGTCGCTCGACCGGATCACCTGCCCGGTGCTGGTCCTGGCGGGCGAGGACGACCCCATCTGCCCCGCGTCCGGGTCGCGGGCCATCGCCAACGAGATCGGGCCCGAGCTCTGCACCCTCCAGGTGGTCCCGGACTGCGGGCACGGCGTGTGCCAGGACCAGCCCGAGGTGGGCTTCGCCGCCATCCGGGCCTTCGTCGCGGGCTGAGCGGGCGGGCGTCGTGCGCATCCTGGCCGCGTGCTCCCTGGGCGGGTCGGGCCACCTGAACCCGCTGGCGCCCGTGCTCGCGGCCGCCCGGCGCCTCGGGCACGACACCCTCGTGGTCGGGCCGAAGGCGCTGACCGACCTGGTGGACCGGGCCGGCTTCCCGTTCCGGGCCGGGGGCGAGCCGCCCGAAGCCGAGATCGCGCCGATCCGGGAACAGCTCCCGGTCGTGCCCGCGGCCGAGGCCGGCATCCTCGGCAACCGGGAGCTGTTCGGCCGGCTGGCCGCCCGGGCCCTGCTCCCGGCCATGGACGCGGCCTGCGCCGAGTGGCGCCCGGACCTGGTGCTGCGCGACCCGTGCGAGTACGCCTCGGCGGTCGTGGCGCACGACCGGGCGATCCCCGCGGCACAGGTGGCCATCTCGCTGGCCGAGGCGGAGGCGGGCTCGATCGTCGCCGCCGGTCCCGCACTGGAGGAGCACCGGGCGGGCCTGACCGCCGCGGTGCGCGCCACGCCCTACCTCACCCGCTTCCCGGCCTCGCTCGATCCCTCGCCCTTCGCCACCACGCGGCGCTTCCGCGA
>JBKPRV010000568.1:0-11258 GCA_046734715.1 Actinomycetota bacterium
CCCCAGAACCCACCGTCGAACCCGAACCAGAACCCGCCGCGACCCCCACCACAGCCGCGCCCCCGACCCCTGAACCCGCCGTCGAACCCGAGCCAGCACTCGCCGCGACCGCACCCGCGCCCCCGGCCCCGGATCCCGTCGTCGTGCGCGAACCCCCGGTCCCGCCCGTGCCGCCGCCGGTGACGGCGGCCGGCCGAGGCGCGCCGGACCGCGCGCTCCAGGTGACCGCGGTCGCGGCGACCGGGGCCCCGACCGAGGCCGAGCCCACCGACGGGCGCCTGAGGCTGATCGGGTGGCTGGCCCTCGGCGCCGTGATCGCGTCGATCGTCGCGGCGTTCGTCCCGTTCGTCACCGAAGGTGGCATCGACTACCGGGCGATCGACAACAACTGGTACCAGGTCTGGGTGCTCCTGGTCGGCGGGCTGGCGGTGTGCGCCGCGTTCCTCCTCCTGGGGCAGGGCCTGCCTCGGGGCCCGGGCATCGCCCTGATCTTGGGGCTCGGGCCCACCGCCGTCGCCTCACTGTTCGGCCTGTCGGCGCCCGTCGCCAAGAGCTCCAAGTACTACAACGGCGTCGCCGGGCCCGGCTACATCCTCGCCATGGCCGGCTGCGTCGCCCTCGTGATGGCCGCGGTGCTGGCAGGCACCCGGGCGCGGGAGTACCTGAAGCTCGCTCCTCCCCCCGCGCCGCGGGCCGCCACCCTCACCGCAGTGGCGGCGATCATCGGTGTCGGCGCGGCCGTCGCGTTGGGCGCGCTCGCCGTGGTCGGCTACCCGCAGGGCGACAACCTCGACCTGCCGTACAGCCTGCTGTGGAAGCTCGCCCTCTGGCTGCTCTTGCTCACGGTCGTCGCGTGCGTCCTGAACCGCTGGCTCTCGGAGCACCGAATCCGAGGACGGCTCCGAGTCGTCGGGACGGTGCTGCTCTACGCCGTCGTCGTGTTCGTCTTCCTGAACGCCGCCGATCCCTCCTCGGGGCTCGATGCCTTGATCCTCGGCTGGTACGCCGCGCTCGTCGTCGGCGCCATGGTCGTGCCCGTCGTCGCCACCCTGGTCCTCCCCCGCCGGCTGGGAGCCGTCCTGCTGCTGGCGTGGGCCGCCGGGATGTTCGCCGAGGGCGGCGCCGGGATATGGGACAGCGATCACTCTGCCGGTCGGATCGTCCTCGGCGTCTCGCTCGTCGCCGCGATCGCGCTGGCCGCCGCGCTCTGGACCGGGAGGGTCGACCGGCTGACCGGCGAACCGAGCCCGGTCGGGTCCTGAGCCGGTGTCGTCAATCAACGCTTGACGCGGTAGTGCATGTGGGTGACGCCGTCCTCGCCTTCGAGGACCCGGGTGCGCTCCAGCTCGATCTGCTCGGCGGCGAGGCCCTCGAACAGGTGGCGGCCCTGCCCGAAGAGCACGGGGACGACGTTGAGCTCGAGCTCGTCGAGGACACCGGCGGCCAGGGCGAGCTGCGCCACTCCGGCGCCGTGGACCAGTACGTCCTTGTCGCCCGCGACCTCCTTGGCCTGCGTCATGGCGGCCGTGACGTCGCTCACGTAGGTGACGAGCGGCCACTGCTGCAGCTCGGCGGGGTCGTGGCGGGTGAGGATGAAGATCGGCACGCCATCGTGGTGGTCCCCGCCCCACCCGCCGGCCGGCTCGAAGGTGCCGCGGCCGGCGACGACCGCCCCGGTCGTCATGAACTCCTCGACGACCTGGCCGTTGACGCTGCCCGAATGGCGGACAGCATCGAGGTCGTCCACGCCGCCCCCACCCGGCAGCACCCACTCGTGCAGGCGCTCACCGCCGTCGCCGAGCCCGTTGTCCAGGCGCTCGTTGGGCCCGGCGATGAACCCGTCGAGCGAGACCGACATGAAGAGCACGGTTGCGGACATCGTGAAACCCCTCTCGTGGAGCCCGGCCTCCGGCGTCTCCGGTGGCCGTCACTCCCTCTACGAACGGGCTACGCCGAATTCGACGCCCAGGCGCCACGTCGTGGTTGGTCGATGTTCAGGTGACGGCCCTACGGTCCAGGGCATGCAGACGACTGTGGCTCGCGTCGAGGTCGACACGCAGGCTGACGGCCTGGCCCTGGTGCGTTGGGAGCTCGAGGGCACGTGGGTCGCCGTCGACGTGGCCACCGGCCCGACCCCTGACCACATCGACCACACCCACGAGGCCACCATCCCGCCCGGCCAGACCGAGCTGCGGGTCACCGGTCGGGGCGACGGGCGGCTGTTCGTGTCGGTGTCGCCCCACGGCACCGGGCCCGCGGTCGTGGCCGCGGACCGGCGCGTTCCGTTCGAGGGAATCCAGAACTTCCGCGACCTGGGTGGGTACCGGACCCGAGCGGGAGGTGCCGTGCGCTGGGGTCTCGTGTTCCGCGCCGACGCGCTGCACGGGCTGTCGACCGGCGACCTCACCCTGTACGGGGAGCTGGGCCTCCGTGTCGTCTACGACCTGCGCCGCGACCTGGAGCGCGAGCAGTTGCCCAACCCCCTCCCCTCCCGGCCCCTCACGATCACGGGGCAGCCGGCCGGCGCCGAACCGGCCGTGCTGGCGGAGGCCGCGGCGCAGCTGACGACCGCCGACGGCGAGCGCTTCCTCCTCCAGATGTACCTCGGACTGCTCGAGCACAGCGCCGGGCAGATCGGCGAGCTCTGCACCGGCCTGGCGGCAGGCGACGGCCTGCCCGCCGTCTTCCACTGCCATGGCGGCAAGGACCGCACCGGCATCGTCGCCGCCCTGCTGCTCGAAGCCCTGGGCGTCGAGCGGGATACGGTCCTCGACGACTACGCGCTCACCGCTCGCTATCGCCGCCGCGAGCACCAGGAGTCGACCTTCGGGCGGCTGCTCGAGTCCGGCATGACCCCCGAAGCCGCCGCCGGGGTGCTGTCGGCCCCCCGGTGGGCGATGGCCCAGGCGCTCGATGACCTCGACCGGCGGTATGGGGGCGTCGAGGCCTACCTGACCGGGCCGGCCGGCGTCACCGCCACCGACCTGCAGGTCCTCCGCGAGCGCCTCGTCGGTCCGGGCGGCTGAGCCTCGCCCACGAGGTCTCGCCGGGTTGGACCGCCGGGACGGAACGGGAATCGTCGCGGTCGCCGCGACGAGTTCTCGCCTCCCGCGGAGTCGTACCTGTAGGCCAGCATCGGGCCCGGACAAGGAGCGCGAGCAGTGACCGACCTCGCACGCAGGTTCGCCATCGACGACGAGACCGTGACCCAGGCGCTGGAGCGTCACCGGCCGGCACTGACCGCGCACTGCTACCGGATGCTGGGATCGGCGTTCGACGCCGAGGATGCGATCCAGGAGACGTCCATCCGGGCCTGGCGAGGGATCGACCGCTTCGAGGGGCGCGCCGAGCTGCGGTCCTGGCTGTACCGGATCGCGACCAACGTGTGCCTGGACATGCTCGACGGGCGGGCTCGGCGAGCCTTGCCGATGGCGCTCGACCAGCCTTCACCCGGCCACGCCGACCTGGGCGAGCCCCTCGGGGAGGGGACCTGGGTGACCCCCATCCCGGACCGGGTGCTGGCCCCCGACGCCGACCCGGCGACGTCCGTGGTCGCCCGCGACAGCGTCCGTCTGGCGTTCGTCGCCGCCCTGCAGCACCTCCAACCCAGGCCGAGGGCCGTGCTGCTGCTGCGCGACGTGCTGCGCTGGCATGCGGACGAGGTCGCCGAGCTGCTCGACACCAGCGTCACTGCCGTGAACAGCATGCTCCGCCGCGCCCGCCGGACCATGGCCCAACGTGACCCCGGCGGCGCTGCCGGCGGCGGGCTCGGCGAGTCGGATTGGGGGCTGGTGGCCCGCTACGTCGATGCCTTCCAGCGCTTCGACGTCGAGGCACTCGTCGCCCTGCTGCACGAGGACGCCACCCTGTCGATGCCCCCGATCCCCGGCTGGCTGCGCGGGCGGGCGTCGATCGAGCAGTACTGGCACGGCCACGGCACGGCGTGCCGCGGCTCGCGCCTGCTGGTCACCCGCGCCAACGGCGGTCTCCACGCCCTCGGCGCCTATCGACCCGGCCCCGACGGCGACCATCACGCCTTCGGCATCTCGGTCCTGGAGCTCGCCGGCGGCCGGATCACGGCCCTGCACGCGTTCCTGGAGCCCCGGCTGTTCCCGCTGTTCGGCCTGCCCGACCGCCTCCCTGCCGCGGCCGCGTAGGCCCTGGTCAGGAGCACGACCTCGCCCGAATCCCGGAGGTCCAGGGAGACCAGCGAGCCGAAACCAGGGCATCCCACTGGTGCGACGTGCAGACGGAAGAGCGCAGGCTCGGTGGTGTCCGCGGCCTGAGGAGGCGTCATGAGCACCCCGGTCGATGCCACGACCGAGATCCGGTCGTTCCATATCGACATCCCAGAAGAGCAGATCGACGACTTGCGCCAGCGGGTGGCAGCGGCGCGCTGGCCCACCCAGGAGCTCGTCCCCGACCGATCTCAGGGGGTGCAGCTGGCGACGCTGCAGGAGCTCGCCCGCTACTGGACGACCGACTACGACTGGCGCAAGGGCGAGGCGAGGCTGAACGCGCTGCCGCAGTTCACGACGGTCATCGACGGGGTGGAGATCCACTTCATCCACGTCCGGTCGCAGCATGAGAACGCGTTGCCGCTGATCATGACGCATGGCTGGCCCGGCTCGGTCGTCGAGCTGCTCGACACCGTCGGCCCGCTCACCGACCCGACCGCACACGGCGGCACCCCCGAGGACGCGTTCCACCTGGTGCTGCCGTCGTTGCCCGGCTACGGCTTCTCGGGCGAGCCGACCGAGCTGGGCTGGGAGAACGGCCCGATCGCGGGGGCCTGGGCCGAGCTGATGAACCGCCTCGGCTACACGCGTTACGTCGCCCAGGGGGGCGACGTGGGCGCCGCCGTCACCGACGCGATGGGCCGCCAAGGGCCCGAGGGGCTGGCCGGCATCCACGTCAACCTGCTCGCAGGGGCGTTGGGCATCGCCGACCTGCTGCCGGCGGAGTCCGAGCAGGAACGGGCGGCGCACGAGAAGTTGGCGACGTTCAGGACGGACGGCTTCGGCTACTTCCTGGAGCAGTCCACTCGGCCGCAGACGATCGGCTACTCCCTGCTGGACTCACCGATCGGGCTGGCGGCGTGGTTGCTCGACCACGACACGGACAGCTACTACAAGATCTCCCGTGCGTTCGTCGAGGGTGAGCCCGTCGGCAACCTCACCCGGGACAACGTCCTCGACAACATCACGCTGTACTGGTTGACGGGCACCGGAGCCTCGGCCGCGCGGTGGTACTGGGAGTTCGGACGGTTCCTGGCGGCCGCGGCTGCGGCCGGCGGGCCTCCTCCGCCGGTCAGGGTTCCGGTCGGCTTCACGACGTTCCCCGGCGAGATCTGGGCTTCCCCGCGCAGCTGGGTGGAGACGGTGTACCCCGGCGTCGCCTACTTCAACGAGGTCGACCGGGGCGGTCACTTCGCCGCTTGGGAGGAGCCGGAGCTCTTCTCCACCGAGATGCGGGCGGCATTCAGCTCGCTGCGCTGACGACGCCTTGCCGTCCGACCTCGGCCCCTACGGCTCGGCGGCCGCAGGGGCTCGGTCGGCTCGCTCGCTCGGTCTACCCGGCCGGTGGGGGGCCGTGGATCTCGATGACCTGGATGCCGCGCAGGTCCAGCCAGGCCCGTTCGCCGGCGCGAACGAGCCGGACCTGCGTGGCGCTGCAGGTCGTGCAGCGCAGGACGATCCCCGGGGCGTCCATGTAGGCGAGCAGCTCGGCGACCCGGCGGCGATCGCCGCAGGTGGCGCAGGTCGTCATGGCCATGGTGACGTCGAAGGCGAACAGGTCGCCCATCGCGCCGGCCGCGGCGTTGCCGTCCAGAGTGGTGTCCATGTCAACCTCCTGTCGGTCCGAACCGCTCGGTCCTGATTCGCGCCGGCTCGTGGCCCAGGTCCACCAGGGCGTCGGCCACCGTCTCGACGAACCCCGTGGGCCCGCACACGTAGCAGTGCGGCTGCGCCGACGACGGCCAGCCCACCTCGGCGAGCATGCCGGCATCGACTCGCCCCCGGTGCCCGCCCCAGTCCGGCGGAGACTCCCGCGTGAGGGTCAGGGTCACCGCCCGCCGGGGCCCGACCAGCGCCTCGAGCTCATGGCGATAGATGACATCGCCGAGGGTGCGCGCCGACTGCACCAGGTGCATTGCCGCCCCACTGCCCGACGCAGCATGGTGGTGCAGCATGGCCCGCAGCGGCACGACCCCGGATCCACCGCCTACCAGCAGGACCGGAGTGTCATCGGAGGCGTCCCACACGAACCAACCGCCGATGGGCCCGCGCAGCTCGAACTGGTCGCCCACGTCGGCCACGGTGGTCAGGTACGGCGACACGTCGCCGTCGTCGATCCGCTCGACCGTGAGCTCCAACCGCTCGGATCCCGGAGGGGAGGCGATCGAGTAGCTCCGCTGGGCCTGGTAGCCGTCCTCGGCGGTCAGCCGGACATCGACGTGCTGGCCCGCCCGGTGACCCGGCCAGTCCGGGACGTCGAGCCGAAGCGTCACCGCCCGGGCGGTCTCGGGGACCGTCTCGGCCACGGTGGCGACGAGCCAGCGCACCGCCGTCAGTCTCCCCAGTAGCGCTGCTCACGCCACGGATCGCCGTAGTTGTGGTAGCCGACGCTCTCCCAGAAGCCCGGCTCGTCCTGGTCGCCGAGCCGCAGGCCACGCAGCCACTTCGCACTCTTCCAGAAGTAGAGGTGCGGGACCAGCAGCCGGGCCGGGCCGCCGTGCTCGGGCTCGAGGTCCTCGCCCTCGAAGGCGTAGGCCACCCACGCCTGGCCGTCCAGCACGTCGGCCAGCGGCAGGTTGGTCGTGTACCCACCCTCGCTGAACGCCACCACGTACTCCGCCGCCGTGTCGACGCCGTCCAGGATCGTGTCGACCGAGACGCCCCGCCAGCGGGTGCCGAGCTTGGACCACTTGGTGACGCAGTGGATGTCGACGGTGATCTCCTCGGCCGGCAGCGCGAGGAACCCCTCCCAGTCCCACCGGGCGAGGACCGTCCCGTCGTCGTCGACGACGGTGAGATCCCAGTCGTCCAAGGCGACGTCGGGTGTCGGCCCGGCGCTCAGCACCGGGAAGTCGTCCACGACGTATTGCCCCGGGGGTACCAACCCGGCCCCTGGCTGACGTCGATGCCCCTGGAACCCACGACTCACGACCGCCATGCGCTGCTCCTCTCGAAGAGCGAGGCGCCACCGGGTGGCATGCCCCGACCTGTGCCTTGCCTGCCCCGTCCCGGACGCGATCGGATCGCCGTCACGAGGACCGGGCCACCGTGCCGGCCCGCACGAGCGACACGGCGATCTCGATGTCGACCTCCTCGGCCAACGTCACCCCACCGCCGGGGACCGGCGCGTTCCAGGTGATGCCCCACAAGGCCCGGTTCACCTTGGCTGTCGCTCTCAGGCCGAGCCGGGCGTTGCCCAGCAGGTCGGGCGCCCGGCCGTACACGTCGACGTCGAGCCGGACCGGTTGGGTGATGCCACGGATGGTCAGGTCACCGTGCACCGTGTAGCGCCCCGCGGCCAGCACGGTCGCACCCCGGGAGCGGAAGCTGATCTGGGGGTGGCGCTCGACGTCGAAGAAATCCTCGCTGCGCAGGTGGGCGTCGCGCTCGGGCATCGCGGTGTCGACCGACGAAGCGTCGATGTCGACGTCGATCTGCGTCGCCCCGAGATGCAGCGGATCGAGCCCGACCGTGCCGGAGAACGCCGTGAACCGCCCGCGCACGAGGGTGAACACCGCGTAGCGGGCGACGAACTCGAGCGCCGAATGGGTCGGATCGACCTCCCACGGTCCGGCGAGCGGCGACAAGTCGTCTCCGGCGTGGGCATTGATGAGCGCGTGCTCGTCCGACATGCCACAACCTCCGCTTCGCACGGTCGGGGTGAGCCATCCTCGCACGCCACCACGCTGCGCCTCCTCGCCTGCTCATCGCATCCGTGGATGTGCCTGGTCGACGCTTGGGACCGTCGCGGCACGCGACCCCTACCGGCTCGGTGGGAACGCCGCTGAGGATCTGTTCGGGTCACCTCACACTGTCGATTGCGCGACGCGGACGTCGATGGGACACTGACCCGCACCCAGGCTGCACGGGTACGACGCGGGCAGCGCCATGCCAATGTGCTGGAGGTTGGGTATCTCGAGTGTCGGATCCTGGCCCAGGTTGCGGGGGCGACGTGCGGAGTGCGACGCCCTCAGGGCGCTCGTCGCCTCCGTCAGGGCGGGCCGGAGCCAGGTTCTCGTGCTGCGCGGCGAGGCCGGGATCGGCAAGACCGCCCTGCTCGAGTTCCTGATCGAGCGGGCCGCGGGCTGCGAGATCGTTCGAGCCGTGGGCGTCGAGTCGGAGCTCGAGCTGGCGTACGCCGGTCTGCACCAGCTGTGCAGCCCCTACCTCGATCGGATCGACGGCTTGGCCGCGCCGCAGCGTCAGGCGCTCGGCACCGCGTTCGGGCTCGTGTCGGGCGACGCCGCCGATCGCTTCCTCGTGGGCCTCGCGACGTTGACACTGCTGTGCGAGGTGGCTGAGGACCAGCCGCTGATCTGCGTGGTGGACGACGCCCAGTGGCTGGACCAGCCTTCGGCCCAGACGTTGGAGTTCGTGGCCCGCCGGCTCGGCGCCGAGCCGCTCGGCATGGTCTTCGGCATCCGCCAGACCGACGAGGAGTCGAAGCTGGCGGGGCTTCCGGACCTCGTCGTGCGCGGTCTCGCCATCGACGATGCGGCCGCGTTGTTGGAGTCGGCGGTGCCCGGAAAGCTCGATGCCCGGGTGCGTGACCGCGTCCTGGCCGAGTGTCGCGGTAATCCGCTGGCGCTGCTCGAACTGCCCCGCGGGCGGACGGCGACGGAGCTGGCGTTGGGGAGCGCCGACCTGCATCACAGCAGTGCGCCCCTCCTCAACCGCCTCGAGCAGAGGTTCGTGCGCCAACTGACCCCTCTCTCCGATCCGGCCCGGCAGCTGCTGCTGGTGGCGGCCGCCGAGCCCGCGGGCGACCTTCCGCTGTTGTGGGGTGCCGCCGAGCGACTGGGCCTCGGGGTCGATGCGGCGACGACTGCCGAGTCGGCGGGCCTGATCGAGCTCCACGGCACCATCCGGTTCCGGCACCCCATCGTTCGATCGGCGGTCTACCGCGCTGCGAGCCCGGCCCAACGGCGCCAGGTGCACCAGGCGCTCGCCGACGTCACGAACGCCGACATCGACCCGGACCGCAGGGCATGGCACCGCGCTCGCGCCGCCGTGGCCCCGGACGAAACCGTGGCGGCCGACCTCGAGCGTTCGGCTGACCGCGCCCTCGCGCTCGGCGGGCTGGCGGCCGCCGCGTCGTTCCTCCAGACGGCCGCGGCGCTGACCCCCGACCCGGCCCGCCGGGCCCTGCGTTCCCTCAACGCCGGGCAGGCCAAGGCGACCGCCGGCTTGTTCGGGGAAGCGTCGACGCTGCTGGCGGCCGCCGAGGCGGGACCCCTCGACGAACGCGGCCGGGCGCGGATCGACCTGCTGCGGGCTCAGATCTCGTTCAACTCGGGCCATGGCAACGACGCCCTCCCCCTCCTCCTCGCCGCCGCTCGCCGCCTTGAACCGCTGGACACGACGCTGGCGCGGGGGACGTACCTCGACGCCATGTCGGCCGCGATGTTCGCCGGGCGCCTGGCGTCCGGCCATGGCCGCGCGGTGAGGCAGGTGGCCGAAGCCGTGCGGGCGGCGCCCCCACCCCGGACGCCGAGCCGGACCGACCTGCTGCTCGAGGGTCTGGCCGTGCTGTACACCGACGGGTACGCGACGTCGGCGCCCCTGCTGCACCACGCCCTCCAGGCGTTCGGCACCGAGGCCCTCGCCTTGGAGGAAGCGGTACGGAGCGCATGGGTGGCGGCCGTCGTCGCCACGGATCTATGGGACGACGTGCAGTGGGACCTCCTCACCGGGCGGTTCCTGGACGTCGTCCGCAAGGCGGGAGCTCTGAGCCTCCTCCCCCTCGCGCTCGCCAGCCGTTCAGTCTTCGACACCATGAGCGGGGACCTCGCCGGCAGCGCGTCGCTCGTGGCGGAGAGTCGCTGGGTCGCGGAGGTGACCGGCGGTGAGAACACCCTGACGCCGATGCCCGAGGCCCTCCTGGCCGCCATGCGCGGGCACGAGACCGCCGAGCAGTTGATCCACGACACCCTGCAGGACTCGACCACCCGGGGCCAAGGCGTGGGCGTGAACATGATGCACACCGCGCGTGCCCTCCTCGGCAATGGCCTGGGCCGCTATGAGGATGCCCTCGCTGCGGCTCGCGAGGCGGCCGCCGATCCCGTGGAGATCGGCCCTCCGAAATGGGCGCTCGCCGAAGCGGTCGAGGCGGGCGTGCGCAGCGGCCACGCCGACCTGGCGGCCAGCGCCTTCGAGCAACTGTCGGCCATGACCCGCGCCAGCGGTACGAACCTCGCGCTGGGGATCGAGGCGGCGAAGGGCGCGTTGCTGCGCGATGACAGCACCGCTGAAGGGCTCTACCAGGAGGCGATAGAGCGGCTCCGCCGCACCAGGATCCGGGTCGAGCTCGCCCGCACCCAGCTCCTCTACGGTGAATGGCTGCGCCGGCAAGGTCGCCGCGTCGATGCCCGGGCGCAGCTCCGAACCGCCTACGAGGCCCTCACCGCGATGGGAGCTCAGGCGTTCGCGGATCGGGCGGAACGCGAGCTCGCGGCGACCGGCGAGACCGTACGCAAGCGCAGCGTCGAGACGCGCAGCCAGCTGACCGCTCAAGAAGCCCACATCGCGCGGCTCGTCGCCGGAGGGCACACCAATCCCGAGATCGCCGCGGCGCTGTACATCAGCTCGAGAACCGTCGAGTGGCACCTGCGCAAGGTCTTCACGAAGCTCGGAGTCACGAGCCGGCGACAGCTGCGACGGCTGCGTCACAGCGACCTGACCGTGTGAGGCCTGATCGGACTGTGCGTGTCGGCGAGGGCTGACCTCTAGGTCAGCCGTCGGCGCGGCAGCAGACCTCGAGCTCCATCCCGTCGGGGTCCCGGAAGAACAGCGACCACTCATCGCCCAGCCGCTGGATGTCGCCCACCTCCTGCGCGCCGGCGGCAGCCAAGCGCTCCTGGAGCGTCTCGAGCGTGGCGTACGAGTCGACGGCGAGCGCGTAATGGTCGATGGCGCCGCGCCCACCCTGCCGGCGTCGGTCGCCGATGATCTCGTCCGCCGGCACCTCGAAGACGTTGAGCGCGGCGCCGCCACCGAGGTCGAGGATCTTCATCCAGGGGT
>JBKPRV010000569.1:0-2751 GCA_046734715.1 Actinomycetota bacterium
GGTCAGGGGAACTGGTGCCCTGCCGCCAGTCCGCCGGGAGGGGACCGCGGTATCGCGGCACGTGGGAGCACCAGGGGCCCAAGCCCCGTCGGCAAGCGAGCACCGGGTCCCGCCGGCGGTGACGGCAGCAGCGACGCAGGACGGGCGGGCGCCGCGGAGTGGGCTACACGGTGGGATCGCCAAGCGGGGGTGGCAGAGGACGCTGATCGTGATGGTCGCGGTCGCCATCTTCGTTTCGATCGGGGTGGGAGCGCTGCTGATCGCCCGAGCTCGGGACGTCGACCGGGCGACGGTGACCACCACCCCTGCTCCGGCGGAGCCCGGGATCGACCTGCCCGTCGTGCTCCGCTCGGGTGGGCTGGACCGGACCTACGTCGTCCA
This sequence comes from Actinomycetota bacterium, assembly GCA_046734715.1. GTDB lineage: Bacteria > Actinomycetota > Acidimicrobiia > Acidimicrobiales > VFJN01 > ZC4RG19. Next base: position 382 of record JBKPRV010000569.1, read on the forward strand.
CGTGCCCGCCAGCTACGACGGCACCCAACCCGTCCCGCTGGTGCTCGTGCTCCACGGGAGCGGCGGCAGTGCCGAGATCGCCAACCACATCAGCGGCATGAGCGCGAAGTCCGACGCCGCGGGCTTCCTGGCCGTGTACCCGCAGGGGCTCGGGACTTCAGCCACGTTCAACGCCGGCCTGTGCTGCGGCTACGCCGGACGGACGATGCTTGACGACGTCTCCTTCATGCGGGACGTCGTGACGGACGTGTCGGCCGACTATCTGGTGGACGCCCACCGGATCTACGCCGCCGGCATGTCCAACGGGGCGATGATGGTCCATCGCCTCGGTTGCGAGATGAGCGACGTGCTGGCCGCCATCGCCCCGGTAGCCGGCGCCCTGGAGGTCGAGTGCGCACCGGCCGAGCCCGTCTCGGCGATCGTGTTCCATGGGAATGCCGACGCCATCGTCCCCTACGCCGGCGGCCCGGCCGAGACCGTGCCACGAGGCATGGATCCGGAGTACGACCCGGTGTCGACCGCGGTCGATGTGTGGGCCACGACCGACGGCTGCACCGGCGCCACCGACGAGCAGGTCAGCGCCAGCGTGGTGCACCAGGTCCGAACCGGCTGCCTACCGGGCTACGGGGTCGAGCTCTACACCGTGGACGGCGGCGGCCACGCCTGGCCCGGCGGCGAACCCGGGTGGGCCGGGGGCGACGTCCCCACCACCGAGGTCGTGGCCACCGACCTGATCTGGGACTTCTTCGCCGCCCATCCCAAGCCGTAGACCCCGGGCCTCCGACCGGCCGCTCCGCGCCAGCGCCACTCATAGGGCAGCCAGGCAAGAGCCGATGAGCCTGTCGGGTCCCGGGACATGGACCCGGCGTTCGGGGGCACGCCCCGGTGGGCCTCGGCGTTGTGGCGGATTTGCCGGTCCCGTGTGCTCGGGGCAGCCGACAGACCGGCGATGACGAAGGTCGTCGACGAGGTGTTCCTTCGGGCACGCCGAGCGCTGCGCTCGCTTCCGAAATCGGAGCGTGACGATGTATACGCGGTGTCCCTTTCGTCTACGGCTACGAGGATGAGCCGTCCACCCCCACCGTCGAGGTGAGCGTGCGCCGCCACCCACGCAGGTCTGCTGAGACTCGGACGCCGACGACGACCGGCCCCCGAGACCGCCTCCGCCGGCGCCAGCCGCCAGCGAATCCGTAGGATCGACGCCTGCCCCGAGGGCCGAACGAGCCAGCGACTCGGAGCGGGCGCCAAGGTGGTCGGTGCGTGGCGCGTCCGTCGAGCCCAGTCGGCCGCAGCACCCACCGTCACCCAATCGTGTCGCACTCCACACGCACAATGTTGCCGGAGTAATCAACGATAAATCGACAACCTCCGGAAGCGGCGGTGGCGACGCTGGCCGTGCCGATCAGCAGCACGGCGGCGACCGCCCCGACCAGCAGCAGGCGAAGCAAGCGGGTCATCCAAGCACCTCCTTTCAGCGGGTGACGGGCCGGGAGCGGCCTCGGGTGGTGCCGTTCAGTCGGCGCCGAGCTTGGCGTCCGGTTGGTATTCGTAACCACCCCCCGCCCCGGTTTGGTTGCAGCCTCAACTGGTTCTTGGCCGGGTGGCGGTCGAAGGTGCGCCCGCCCCGGTTCAAGCGCCATACGGGTCGTCGTGGCAGCAGTCTGCTGGCGAGAGCGCCGGGAATGGTGCCGACCCCCAGCAGCGCGGCCATCACCAAGGTCAGCAGCGGTCCGGGCGTGGCGGTCTCCGGGGCGTCGACGGTCGTGGGTGCGCGGGTGCCACTGCCGCGTCTCGGGCATGGTTGACTGGCTCGTCAGGTGGAGGAGCTTGCAGTGCTGATCGAGTCCAACGTCGCGGAGTTCCTGCTCACGATGGGCATGATCGGCGGCGGAAGCGAGCGCGCGGACGACGAGATCACGTGGACCGTTGGAGGCTCACCTATCGGCTACCACAACGCTGTCGTCCGATGCGACGCCTCGCACGCGCGCGGTCGCGCCCTGGTCGAGGAGTGGCGGACAGAGCTACGGACCCGCTCGCTACCGGGCTCGTGGCACCTCTCGCCGACAATGCGACCGAACGAACTGGCGGAGCACCTGACCGAGGCCGGCTTCGTGGACGGCGGCGACGAGCCGGCGATGGCAGCGGTGCTCTCGGACCTGGGTGACACGTCGTCCCCGGCGGACCTCGAGATCGCACGAGTCAACACCGACGACGACCTGGAGGAGTATCGCAGCGTGCTCGCCGCGGGCTTCGGCGAGGGACCCAGGGAGGCGGACTGGGTCGCGTCCGTTTTCGCCAAAGCTGGCGTCGCCGGTGAAGGCCCATGGCGCCACATGGTCGGCAGAGTCGGCGGTGAGCCAATCGCCACGG
>JBKPRV010000570.1:0-5145 GCA_046734715.1 Actinomycetota bacterium
GCACTGCTTTGAGCACTGCATTTGCCGTTCCGGCCAACTGGACGCGCATGGCACCGGCATTGACGCCTCCGGATAGGCGACTGAGAACAGTGACCTCTGCGCCGACCACGCTGGCCACGTCGTCCAGGACCTCGGCCGGCAGCTCTTCGGGATGGGTGCCCTGGTTCATGCTGCCCCCAGATCCGGCCTGTCAGCGTATGCGAGCTGCTGGTCTTGTCGTCAGTTGAGGCCAGTCGGGTCTGCGGGCAATCCGTCGAGCCCATCTCTGATGAGCTGCGCTGAGCGGGTGTGGCGGCTCTGCAGTTTGGTGGCTCTGCAGTATCGAGGGGTGTAGGCAGGGTCTGAATCCGCCGGTCTCCAGTAGCGATCTGGCGATGTAGTTGATGAGGTTGCGGAAGCCGAGGGCGGAGCCGCGGAGGTGTTCGAGCCGGCCGTTGATGGCTTCGGTGGGTCCGTTGCTGGTGCCGGGCCGGTCGAAGTAGGCCAGCACGTCGACGGCCCGCTTCTTCAGGGTGCGGCCCAGGGTGATCAGTTCGGTCAGCGGCTTCGGCACCCCGTGGCTGAGCGCGTCGATCACTTTCGTCATCTGCTCGCGACCTCGAGCTGGGTCGGGTTGTCGGTAGGCGGTGATCATGCGCTGGTAGACGCCCCAGGTCGCTTCGACTTGGACGTGGGCATCGTCGGCGAACAGGTACTCGAGCCGCTGGTGTTGCCGCTCGGTAAGCAGGTCGACACCGGTATGCAGAGTCCGGCGGGCCCGGTAGAGCGGGTCGTCGGCGCGGCCGCGGTGGCCGTGGATGATCTGCTGGATGCGGCGTCGGCAGCGGTCGAGGGCGTCGCCGGCCAACCGGACGACGTGAAAGGGATCCATCACTGCGACCGCGTCGGGCAGATCTTCGGTGGTGGCGGTTTTGACGCCGGTGAAGCCGTCCATCGCCACGACCTCGATCTGGTCACGCCAGGCCGGGTCACGCTCAGCCAGCCAACGCTGGAATGCTTGTGTGGAACGGCCTTCGACCATGTCGAGCAGCCGGGCCGGGCCGGTGCGGTCACGGACCGAGGTGAGGTCGATGATCACGGTGACGTACTTGTCGCCACGGCGGGTGTGCCTCCAGTTAGGTCGGCCCGGGGCGCGGTGCCCGGATCGCTCCGGGTCCGTTTCCCCGGGCCGCCCGCCGAACCCGGCGTGCGATTCTCACCGCACCGGGCTCTCCACGATCGGCTGCTGGTCAGGCCGTGTGGCCCGTAGGTGTCCACGGGGTCGGGATCCGGTAGCCGCGGTAGCGGTACCGAGTCACCGTGACGGTGGCTGCGCCACGGAACCGTTGCCCGTCGTGGGCCAGGCGCCAGGTGCCGGGCAGGCAGAACCTGCGCCGGAGTTCTGGCCATCCGATGCGGTGCTTCTTACGCAGCCAGGCCGTGACCCGCTCCCATGCGTAGGAGTCGATCGCGTTGAACGTGCGTTTGGAGACACCGTGACGGAAGTAGTTCGCCCAGCCACGCAACACCCGGCCCAGGTAGTCCATGAGGTAGCCCGGGTCGTGGTGCAGGGTGTGTCTGTAGGTCATGGTCCGCACCCGGTCCTTGATCGAGGCGACAGCCTTCTTCGAGGGCATGGTGTAGACGTACCGTTTCTGGCTTCCTCGTTTCCGCATCCGGCGGATGTTGAAGCCGAGGAAGTCGAAGCCGTCGTCGATGTGGACCACACGGGTCTTCTCCTTCGACAATCGCAACCCCATCGGGGTCAAGACGTCGGCCACCACGGTCCGCAATGCTTCGGCGTGCTCCCGCTTGCCGGTCACCAAGACGACGAAGTCGTCGGCATACCGCACGATCCGGAAGTTCGCTTGCCCGCGTCGCTTGCGTGCCTGCCGATGCTGTTCGTTGAACATGAGCGTTGTCCACTGCTGCATGAAATGCTCATCCAGCGATGACAGCGCGATGTTCGCCAGCAGCGGGGAGAGTATCCCGCCCTGCGGGGTTCCGGTGATCGTGCCTTCTGTTGCGCCGGCAGTGGTCATCACCCCGGCCTTCAGGAAGGACTTCACCAACGCCAGAACGCGTTTGTCACCGATCCGCAGCCGGACCCGGTCCATCAGCGCGACGTGGTCGATCTTGTCGAACGAAGCCCCGTCTTACTACCCGTGTCGAAGACTTCCCGTCGGCGGTGAGGATCACTCGGCGGCGGCATCCGTTCGAGGGCCGCTCGCTGGCCGTATTGGGCGGGATGCGGCGGCACGGGGCTGTGGAATTGCTGCTGGTGCTGCCCGATGGGACCAAGTCGCTGGTCCCGGCCGCGTGGACCGACGCTGATCCGTCCGGCGCGGACGGTGAGGCGCCGGTGTCGACGTTGGGGTCGCTGGCGGATCTGCTGCAGGCGCGCGAGTTGGTCAGGGACCTGGCCGAACGTCGCCTTGAGGTGCAGGGACAGGCTGCGCGGAAGTCATCGTGCGAGGAGGACTTCCATGCAACCTGTCCAGCTCAGTCTGATCCCCGACCCGTCCTCGGCGCCACCGGCCCCTGCCGAGGCGTTGCCGACCGAGGCGGTCGCGGTGGCGACCGCGCTATTGGCCGGCGTGATCGCCAAGGCGGCCGCGCCGACCGGGACGGAGTCGACCGCTGATGAGTGAGCTGCTGCGTGATTTGAAGGTCACGGCGGCGCATCTGCGGCGGGCGGCGGCGGTCTATGTCCGCCAGTCCACGCTGGCGCAGGTCGACCGCAACCGGGAGTCCACCGCCCGCCAGTACGACCTGGTCGCACGGGCACAGCGGCTGGGCTGGCCGCGTGGCGCGGTGCGGGTGATCGACGACGACCTCGGTGTGAGTGGGGCCAGCGCCGCCGGCCGCTCGGGGTTCGCCGAGCTGGCCGCCCAGGTCGGGCTCGGCCAGGTGGGCATTGTGTTGTCGCTGGAATGTTCGCGGCTGGCCCGCAACAACGCCGACTGGTACCGGCTGCTGGATCTGGCCGGGATGACCGACACGCTGATTGCCGACGCCGACGGCGTGTATCACCCCGGGTTGTTCAACGACCGCCTGGTGTTGGGTATGAAGGGCACCATGTCCGAGGCCGAGCTGCACATCCTGCGCGCTCGTTTGGACGGCGGGATCCGGAACAAGGCCGCCCGCGGCGAGCTGCGCCGTGGCCTGCCGGTCGGGCTGGTGTGGGGCGAGGCCGACGGCGAGATCTGCTGGCATCCCGACGAGGCCGTCACCGGCGTCATCCAGACGATCTTCGAGCGGTTCGCCGTGTGCGGGTCGGTGCGCGGGGTGTGGCTGTGGCTGCGCGATCAGGGCCTGAAGTTCCCGCTGCAACCGGCTGCCTACCTGCGCGGCGAGGAGATCAGGTGGGTCGAGCCGACCTACCACGCGGTGCACAACGTGCTCACCCACCCCGGCTATGCGGGTGCCTACGTGTTCGGCAAGACCCGCCAGCAGCGCCACCTCGGCGAGGACGGCGTGATCCGGGTGCGTCGCCGCAAGCTGCCCCAAGGCGAGTGGGAGGTGCTCATCCCCGAGCACCACCGCGGCTTCATCGACTGGGACACCTACCAGGCCAACCAGGCCCGCATCGGCGGCAACACCCGGCCCCGGGCACACCATCCGGGCACCGGCGCGATCCGCGAAGGCTGCGCGCTACTGCAAGGCCTGGCCACCTGCGGCACCTGTGGCCGCAAGCTCGCCATCTACTACGACGGCCCGGCCAAGTCCACCCCCGGCTACTACTGCACCGGCACCGGCCAACTCGTCGAGGGCCGCGGCACCCGACACCTGCGAGTGGGTGGTGTCGCGATCGACACAGCCGTCGCCGACTCCTTCCTGGCCGCGCTGCAGCCCTCCGCGCTGCAGGCCTGTCTGGCCGCCGCCCAGCAACTCGAGGATGGCCACGACGCCGCGCTCGCCCAGTGGCGGCGCCAGGTCGAGCAGGCCCGCTACCAGGCCGGCAAGGCCGAGCAGCGCTACCGGGCCGTCGACCCCGACAATCGGCTGGTCGCCCGCGGCCTGGAGACCGAGTGGAACACCGCCCTGCAACAGCTGGCCGACGCCGAGAACGAGCTCGCCCGAAAAGAGTCCGCGCGTCCGACAACCCTTACCCCACAAGAGAAACAGAATATCCTTGCCCTAGGCAATGACCTGGGCGAGGTGTGGTCGGCGACCACCACCACCGACAAGGACCGCAAACGGCTGCTGCGCAGCCTGCTCGACGAGGTGAACATCAGCGTGCACCGCGATCACAACGAAGCCCACGCCGATCTGATCATGCGGTGGAAGGGCGGCGCGATCACCGAACTGTCCGTACCCCTCAAACGCAAGCCCCCGCAGCGGCTGCGCACCGAAGAGAACTCCATCGACCTGCTGCGCCGGCTGGCCGTGCACTACCCCGACGCGACCATCGCCGGGATCCTCAACCGGCAAGGACGGCGCACCGCCCGCGGACTGTCGTTCACCGCCACTAGGGTCCAGTCACTGCGCCACCACTGGAACATCCCCTGTCACCAGCCCAGCGACACCCCACAGGAAGGAGAACCGCTCACCGTGGCCGACGCCGCCAAACAACTCGGACTCGCGCCCTCCACCCTGCACCGCTGGCTAAACGACGGATTCATCGCCGGCCAGCAGCTCACCCCCGGCGCACCCTGGCGGATCCGCCTCACCGACGAAATCCGCGCCCTGTTCGTCGACAATGCCCCCGACGGCTGGCTCGCCATGCTCGAAGCCACCCTCGCCTACGGCGTCTCCCGCCACACCATCATGCAACGTGTCAAGCGCGGCGAACTCCAAGCCGTCCACGTCCGCGCCGGACGCCGCAAAGGCCTGCGTATCCAGCCACCAACCCCCGAAACCACCCTGTTTTGACCACCACAATCAGCGAAAGGAGCAGTGTCACGATGCATCCAAACACGCCTCGATATCCGCCTCGAACACCCACTGGTAGTTCCGCGCGGGTGAGGCAAGGTGGTGGATCTCAGCGATCGCGTCCTGCGCTCGGCGCTTCGGGCGGAAGCCATACGAACATGGCTTGAAGTCCGCCTCGAAGATCGGCTCGAGCACCAGTTTCAACGCCGCCTGCACGACGCGGTCACGGGCAATCGGGATTCCCAGCCGACGGACCTTCCCGACGGCGTGGGGATCGTCTTCTCCCGCACC
>JBKPRV010000571.1:0-10635 GCA_046734715.1 Actinomycetota bacterium
CAGCGACGCCAGCGCGGCGGCGTGCCCGCCGGAGCGGGCGTTGAGCTCTTCGATGGCCCGCCGGGCCTGCTGGGTCACGATCGCGTTGGAGGCGGTGGAGGCCAGTGCCAGCGCCTCGTGCAGCTCGGCGCCCGCCTGGGCCGGGTCCTCCTGTGCCATCACCCGGGCGTGCGACAGCAGCGCCATCGACCGCAGCGACGGGTTGGACCGCTCGGCGGCCAGCTCGAGCAGCTGCTCGGCCGCCTTCTCGCCCCGCTCGGGGGCCCCGGCCATCTCGTAGACCAGCGTCCGGTCGAATTGGGCGAGGGCCGCGGCCAGCGGATCGCCGGTCGCTCGGCTGTGAGCCTCCATGGCCTCCAGGTGCCCCTCCCACTCCGCCCCCAGGGTCTCGGCGGCGGCCAGGAACGACAGCGTGTTGTGGGCGATCCACCAGGGCCCGTCGGTCGGCTCGGCCGCCACCGCCAGCGCCTCCGTGCTGAGCCGGCGGGCGTCCTCGATGCGGGACTCGACGCCGGCGGTGAGCCCCGCCAGCGCCAGGGCCACGGCCCGGAGCGGTTCGCCCTGCGCCCCGGGTTGGGCCATCAGCTGCTCGGCCCAGCGCCCGATCTCCCGTTGCTCTCGCATCAGCAGCTCGTCGACCAGCGCGGTCATGAGCCGCAGGGCATGGCCGATCTGGCCCGAGCTCACGAACCACTCGTACGCGGTGCGCAGGTTGGCCCGCTCCGCTCGCAGCCCGGCGACCCATACCGCTTCCCGCGGGCCCCGGCGGTGGGGCACAGCCTCCTCCGCCAGCCGCAGGAAGTGGCTGGCATGGCGGTCGGCCACGGCTCCGGTCGCCCCGGTCTCGGCCAGGTGGTCGGCGGCGTAAGCCGCCATGGCGGTGAGCATGTCGTAGCGGGCCGACCCGTCCGAGGGCAGGTCGATGCGCACCATCGACTGGTCCACCAGCTCGGCCATGAGCGGCGCGACGTCGGCTTCGGCGAGCCCGGCCGCCGGGGCGATGCGCTCGGCCTCGTCCAGGGTCCAGCCGCCGCGGAACACCGACAGGGCCGCGAACAGGGTGCGGGCCTCGGGCCCGAGCAGCTGGAACGACCAGTCGACGGTCGCCCACAGCGTGCGGTGGCGGGCGGGGGAGCCAGCCGGCGCGGGGGCGAGCAGGTCGAAGCGGCGGTCCAGCCGGGAGGCGACGGCGGCGGGCGACATGGTGGCCAGGCGGGGAGCGGCCAGCTCGATGGCGAGCGGCAGCCCGTCGAGGCGGAACACGATGTCACTGAGCGAGGGCTGGTCGGGCGTGATCCGGGCGCCCGCGGCCCGGGCCCGGTCGACGAGGAGCTGGACCGCGGGGGCGGGACCGTCCGGGTCGGTGCCGGGCTGGCCCGGCAGGCGCAGGGGGTCCAAGGGCAGGACCTGCTCGCCCTGCACCCGCAGCGCGGCCCGGCTGGTGGCGATGATCCGCATGTCGGGCCCCGCGGCGATCAGGTCACCGACCAACTGGGCCACCGCGGGCCGCAGCGTCTCGCAGTTGTCCACCACCAGCAGCAGCCGGGACCCGGGCACCGTGGCCAGCAGGGCGCGGCGAGCGTCCCCGCCGGAAGCGAGCGTGACCCGCATGCTCGCCGCCAGGTGCTCGGCCAGGCCGTCGGCGTCGCGCACCGACGACACGTCGCAGAACCACACGCCGTCCGGGTAGTCGGCCAGGCTGGCGCGGTGGGCGACCTCCAGGGCCAGGCGGGTCTTGCCCAGCCCTCCCTCGCCCGTGATGGTGACGAGCCGGCCGCCGCGGAGCAGCGCCGCGACCTGCTCGCACTCCTCGGGCCGGCCGACGAAGCTGGTGGCGGGACGGGGGAGCGCTCCGGTGTGGGGCCGCCCGGAGCGCAGCGGGGGGAAGCCGGCGGTCAGGCCCGGATGGCGCAGCTGGTAGACCCGCTCGGCCCGGGCGAAGCCCTCGAACAGCCAGGTGCCCACGTCGACCAGCTCGCTCTCGGGCGGGCCGGCGTCCACCATCAGCTCCCGGGTGGCCGCCGACACCAGCACCTGGCCGCCGTGGGCCGCGTCGCGCAGCCGGGCCACCCGGTTCACGGTGGCGCCGAAGTAGTTGCCCTCGCGCTGCTCGGCCTCGCCGGTGTGCACCGCCATGCGCACGTCGAGCGGGTCGCCCAACCGGCCCGGCTCGCTGAGGCGCAGCTGGGCGTCGAGCGCGGCGGCGACCGCGTCTGCCGGGGTGGTGAACACCGCGCAGAAGCCGTCGCCGGGGTGCCCGAAGACGTGGCCGTGGTGGCTCTCGATGGCGGCCCGGACCAGCGCGTCGTGGGCCCGCAGCGCGGCGCCCATGGCCGTGGGGTCCCGGTCCCAGCGAGCCGTGGAGTGCTCGACGTCGGTGAACAGGAAGGTGGCGAGGGTGCTGGTGGGGACGGGCGCGGCGCCGGCGCCCGGCACCGGCGCCTGCCAGTCGAGCCCCGGGTCCTGGGCGAGGACCGCCCGCTCCAGGCGGACCAACTCGGCACAGGGGGTTATGCCGAGCTGGTCCGCCAGTATCTGACGCAGCCGCTCGTACGCCCGGAGGGCCTCGGCCTGGCGACCACAGCGGTACAGCGCCCGCATGAGCTGACCCCACAGCCACTCCCGCAGCGGCTCGCGCTCGACCAGGTCACCCAGCTCGCCCACCAGGGCCCGGTGCTCGCCCAGCGCCAAGCGGGCGTCGATGCCGCACTCGACCGTGCCCCAGCGCTCCTCGCCGAGCGCACTGGCCCGGGGCATGGCGAAGGGCTGGTCCGCGAACTCGGGCAGGGCCTCGTCGCCCCGCCACCAGCCCAGCGCCGAGGCGGCGCCGGCGGCGGCATCCGCCCAGCGCCGTTCGGCCAGCGCGGCCCGGGCCTTCGCGCTGGCCTGCTCGAAGGCCAGCGCGTCGAGCTCGCCCTCGCCGCAACGCACCACGTAGCCCGACTCGGTGCGCTCGACCGCATCGCGGCCCAGGGCGCTGCGCAGCCGCGAGAGCTGGGTGTGGAGGTTGTTGGCCCCCTCGGCCTGCCCCGCCTCGGGCCACAGGGTCGACACCAGCAGGTGCGCAGGCACGACCTCGTTCGCCCTGACCAGCAGCGCGGCCAGCAGGGTACGCGTCTTGGGACCGCCGACCCTGCGCGTGGCCTCCCCCTCGGTGACTTCGAGGGGCCCGAGTATGCCGAACCTCACCGTGGCGCACCTCCCAGCCCCACCTGGGAGCCTAGGCCCACCCCGGGCGCTCGGATGACACGATGGCCGCCGCTCCCGGCGAGCGGCAAGGGCGGTCGGCGCGAGCGATGTCGTCACGTCGCGTCGATCACCCGTTCGATCCTGCCGTCGTCCTGGTGGCGCGCCAGCCAGCGCTGGCACGGAAAGGTCCACTCCCGCCCGCGGTCCTCGTCCCGCACCACCACCCGGTCGAGGAACCAGCCGGGGGCCACGCCGGTGTTGTCGTGGCGCACGTGGACCCTGCCCACGTCGCCGAGGTCACAGAGCTGCACGATGACGCTGTCCCGCCCCGTCAGCCCGAAGCGGCCGCCGCCGTTGCTGGCCCGCAGCTCCTCGCTGGAGGCCCGGTTGCCGTAGAGGGTCACGAAGACGTTGGCGTCGGTCGCACCGGCCACGCCGGGCGTGGCCTGCCCGGTGTAAACGTCGATCCGGTACGTCGTCATGCCTGTCCTCCATGAGCCCCCTGCGGCGGTGGAGCGGGCCGACCCGCCGCCACAGGGAAGGGGACCAACCCGCCGCCGCCGGGGGACGGGCCGGCCCGTTCCGCCGTGGGCGAGACGGTCGAGCCGCCCCACCCACGGGCCGGCCCGCGACCTGGGCCCGAGAGGGGTCCCGGTCCCAGGCGAGGGCGTGAATCACGTCCTCGGGAGCACGGTGACATCGGTCGCCTACAGGCAACGCACAGCGCACGCACAGGCGGGGGCGCGCCCCCGATGTCCAGCGTGCGGATACTCTTTGGCCGTGCCGTTCCCACGCCGGCTCCTCAACGACAACGAGGAGATCGTCCTCGACCTCCACCCCCACTGGTGGTTCTTCGCCTGGCCGCTGCTGGCGCTGCTCGGGGCCATCGCCCTCGGGCTGTGGCTGTTCGGCGGCACCGACATCAACGCGCTCCAGGTGTCGGCGGGCGTCGTCATCCTCGTCGCCCTGGCCTGGTTCGGCTGGCGCTACCTGCGCTGGGTCACCACCAACTTCGTGGTCACGACCGACCGGCTGATCTACCGCCACGGCGTGCTGTCCAAGCACGGCATCGAGATCCCGCTCGACCGGGTCAACACCGTGTTCTTCAGCCAGTCCGTGTTCGAGCGGGTCGTGGGCGCGGGTGACCTGGTCATCGAGTCCGCCAGCGAGACGGGCCGCCAGCGCTTCTCCAACGTGAAGCATCCCTCGGCCGTGCAGAACGAGATCTACCGGCAGATGGAGGCCAACGAGAACCGGAAGTTCGACCGGGTCGGCCAGTCGGTGCGGAACGGGCAGGAGGAGGGCCGCGAGCGCGACGACTCCTCCATCCCGTCCCAGATCCGCGAGCTGGACGAGCTGCGCAAGCAGGGCGTGCTCAGCGAGGCTGAGTTCGCGCAGAAGAAGCAGCAGCTCCTCGACCGGATGTGACGGCCGCCCGGGTCGTCAGCCTGGTCCCTTCGGTCACCGAGACGCTGCTGGCCTGGGGCGTGATCCCAGTGGCCTGCACACGGTTCTGCGAGCAGCCCGACCTGCCGCACGTGGGCGGCACCAAGGATCCCGACGTGGCGGCCATCGTCGAGTTGGCGCCCGACCTCGTGGTGCTGTGCGTGGAGGAGAACCGCCGCGAGGACGCCGACGCCCTCACCGCCGCGGGAATCGCCACCGCGGCCCTGTCGATCGACACGGTGGCGGACGTCGGCCCCGCGCTGGCCATGCTGGCCGGGCTGGTGGGCGTGCCCGCCCCGCCGGTGGAGGCGCTGCCGCCCGATCCCGAGCCGGCGACGCGGGCGTTCGTCCCCATCTGGAAGCGCCCGTGGATGACCCTGGCGGGGGACACCTACGGCTCGTCCCTGCTGGCCTCGATCGGCGTCGCCAACGTGTTCGCCGACGCCGCTGAGCGCTACCCGACGGTGACGCTGGACGAGGTCCGGGCCCGGGAGCCCGACGTGGTGCTCGCCCCCAGCGAGCCGTACCCGTTCGCCGAACGGCACGTCCCCCTGTTCGACGGCGTGGCCCCGGTCGTGCTGGTCGACGGCCAGGACCTGTTCTGGTGGGGCTACCGCACCCCGGCGGCCCGGGAGCGCCTGCAGCGCTCGCTCAGCTCTTGACCTGGAGCGTGGCGCCGGGGGCGGGGCGGCCGCGCCAGACGACCGGGCCGTTGATGCGGGTCTTGGGCTTGCACAGGACGACCACGCAGCCGCCGAAGCCCGCGCCCGTGACCCGGGCGCCGTAGACCCCGGGCACGCCCCGGACGGTGCCTACGATCTGGTCGAGCATCGGGGTCGACACCTCGAAGTCGTCCCGCAAGCTGGCGTGGCTGGCCACCAGCAGCTCGCCCGCATAGGCCAGCTGGTCCTTGGCCAGCGCGCTGGCCAGGGCGTCGACCCGGCGGTTCTCGGTGGTCACGTGGCGGGCCCGGCGGCGCAGCACCGGGTCCTCGATCGCCTCCACGTCGAGCGGGGAGGCGTCGCGCAGCCGCCCCACCACCGCCTCGGCCGCCTCGCACTGGGCGCGGCGCTCGGCGTAGGCCGAGCCGGTCAGCTCCCGGTGCTCGCCGGAGTGGATGACCACGATCTCGGCGTCGTCGGGGAACGGCACCTGGTCGATCGTGAGCGCATCGCAGTCGATGCGCAGCACCGAGCCCTCCACCGCGGCGAGCGACACCAGCTGGTCCATGATCCCCACCCGGACGCCCACGGCCCGATGCTCGGCCCGCTGGCACGCCTGCGCCACCGCCAGGGGGTCGTCCAGGTCGGCGCCTAGAGCGGTGGCCAGCGCCACCTGCAGGGCGGCCGACGAGGCCAGGCCGCTGCCCGCAGGCAGCGTCGAGTGCACCATCCCCACCAGCCCGTCGTCCGGCTGCACCTCACCGACCACCGCCGCCACGTAGCGGGCCCAGGGAGGCTCGACCTTGGCCGGGTCGTCCACGCCGGTGAGCGGGATCTCCGCCACGCCGTCGAACCGGTCCGACCCCAGCATCACCCAGTTGCCGCCCCGGTCGCCGGTGATCTCGGTGCCCAGGCCGATGGCCATGGGCAGCACCAGGCCGCCCATGTAATCGGTGTGGTCGCCGATGAGGTTCACCCGGCCGGGCGCCCAGGCACTCAGTCCCACGTCACGCTCCTCGCAATGCTGCCGCGGCGTCCTCGGGGACGACCGGGTTGACGAACTCGCCGCTGCCCAGCTCGGCCGCGGCCACATACCGCTGCACGCCAGGGGAGCGCATGGGGGAGACGATGTGGACGTGCAGGTGGGCCTCGGGCCAGGCCCCGCCGTCCGTGGGTCGCTGGTGGATCCAGAGCATGTAGGGCAGCGGGGAGTCGAACAGCCGGTCGAGCCGTCCCAGCACGTCGACGAGCAGGTCGCCGAGACCGTCCCGCTGCGGCCCGTCCAGCGACGGCAGGTCGGGGCGGTGCACGTCGGGGGCCAGCAACAGGCCATACGGGTAGGCGCTCGCCTCTGGGACCCACGCCCGCCAGCCGGTCGCCTCGGCCACCGTCAGCGCGGGGTCGGGCGGCAGGCACAGGGCGCACGAGCCGCGAGCGGCGCGCCGGAGCTCGGCCAGCGGACCGTCGGGCACCTGGTCGTAGGCGTAGATCTGGCCGTGGGGATGGGAGATGGTGGCGCCCACCTCCTCGCCTCGGTTCTCGAACACCAGCACGTAGGCGACGTCGGGCCGCGCCCCCAGCGCTTCGCTGCGCTCGGCCCACAGGTCGACCACCCGCCGGGCGCCCTCGGAGCCGAGGTCGGGGAAGCTGTGGTCGTGCTCGGGCGTGTAGAGGACCACCTCGCAGCGGTCGTCCGGGAACGACGGCCATCGGTTGGGGAACGCCAGGACGTCGTAGGGATCGGGCGCCTCGAGGCCGCCCACGCAGAACGGGCATGACGCGGAGGGGCGGTTGGGCCGCTGCTGGCGGCCACCGGCCATCACGACGGTGGCGCCGGTCAGCTCGTCGATGCGGGCGTCGGACATGTCGGGCTCTCGTTGGCTGTCGGGTCGAGGCGGTCAGCGCAGGGCGGCGACCGCGGCGCCCGCCCGGTCCAGGGCGGCGGGGTTCCACGGCGCTCGCAGCGCCATGTTGACCGTGTCGGCGCCGGCCGCAACGTAGCGGCCCAGCGCCTCGATCACCTGCTCGAGGCTCGTCCCCACCACCGACCCGGGCCGGACCAGCTCGTTGCGCGGCCCGAACTGGGCGGCGAGGGAGGCATCGTCGTCGCACACGATCACGTTGACCCCCAGCTGGACCGCGCCCGGGTCGCGGCCCGCGGCCCCACAGTGGTCGTCCAGCACGGCCCGCTTGTGGGCCAGGACGTCGGGGGCCACGAACGGCACGTTCCAACCGTCGGCGTGGCGGGCGGCCACCGCCGCGGTGCGGCGCTCGCCGGCCCCGCCGATCCACACCGGGAGCCGGTCCTGCACCGGCCGGGGCTCGAGGCGGGCGTCTCTGAGCGTCACGTGCTTCCCCTCGACCGACGCCACCCCGTCGTGCAGCAGCGCCCGGACCGCGGCGGTCGCCTCCTCCAGGAGGTCGAGCCGCTCGCCGACCGGCGGGAAGGGGATGCCGAACGCGTGGTACTCGGCCTCGGCCCAGCCCGCGCCCAGGCCGATCTCGGCCCGACCGCCCGACAGGTGGTCGATGGTGGCGGCCGCCTTCGCCAGCACCCCGGGGTGGCGGTAGCCGGCCGAGTAGACCAGGCAGCCGCAACGCACCCGGCTCGTGGAGCACGCCAGCGCAGCGTGGATCGACACCGCTTCGTGGCACTCGAAGCTGCTGAGGTCCGACGAGTAGAAGTGGTCCCACACGGTGACCGAGTCGAAGCCGAGGTCCTCGGCACGGCGCCATAGCTCGGTCAGCTCCGCGACCGTCGTGTTCTGGACCCCGATGTGCACGCCGAACGTCGTCACCGTCCCACCCTAGGAGCCTGGGGCCGCTTGACCGGGCGGTCAAGACCGGGGACGATGGCCCGATGCCGACCGCGTCCGCCAACGGGATCGAGATCTACTACGAGGAGGCCGGCGACCCCGCCGGCCCGCCGCTGCTCATGATCATGGGCCTGGCCAGCCAGCATGTCAGCTGGCCTCCGGAGCTGATCCAGGGGTTCGCGGACCGCGGCTTCCGGGTGGTCTTCTACGACAACCGCGACGTCGGGCTGTCCACCCACCTGGACGCCCAGGTCGACGTCCTGACCCTGTTGGCCTCCCGCGGTGCGGGTGCGGCCGTCAGCGTCCCCTACGTGCTGGACGACATGGCGGACGACGCGGCCGGCCTGCTCGACCACCTGGGCATCGAGGCCGCCCACATCGTGGGGGTGTCGATGGGCGGGATGATCGCCCAGGCCCTGGCCATCGCCCTTCCCGAGCGGGTGCTCACGCTGACCTCGATCATGTCCACCACCGGTGATCTGGACGTCGGCGCGCCGACGGCAGATGCCATGCAGATGCTGTTGCGCCCGCCGGCCACGACGGTCGAGGAGTACATGGACGGCTCGGTGGCGATCGCCCATGTCATCGGCACCCCGGGCATGATCGACGAGGACCGGGTGCGCCGGCGGGCGGCCCTGGCCTGGGAGCGCAACTACGACCCGTCGGGCGCGGCCCGCCAGCTGGCGGGGATCCTCGCCTCGGACCCCCGGTCGCCGGGGCTGGCCCAGCTGGACGTGCCCACGCTGGTCATCCACGGCACCGCCGACCCGCTCGTCAACCCCAGCGGGGGCGAGCGCACCGCCGAGGTGATCCCCGACGCCAAGCTGTTGCTCATCGAGGGGATGGGCCACGATCTCCCGGTGGCGCACTGCCCGGCGATCACCGACGCCGTCACGACCCACGCCCTCGCCCACGCCTAGCCCGACCACTTGGAGACATCGCCCATGGGACCGCTCGCCGGAATCACCGTCATCGAGCTCGCAGGCATCGGCCCGGGGCCGTTCTGCGGGATGATGCTGGCCGACCTGGGAGCCGACGTGATCCGGGTCGACCGTGCCCAGTCGGTGCAGGGCGGCGACCCCGAGCGCCCGCCGGCCGATCTGCTGGCGCGCGGCCGGCGCTCGATCGGCGTCGACCTCAAGAGCCCCGACGGCGTCGAGGTGGTGTTGAGCCTGGTCGAGCGGGCCGACGCCCTCATCGAGGGCTTCCGCCCCGGCGTGACCGAGCGCCTCGGCCTCGGCCCTGACGACTGCCTGGCCCGCAACCCCCGGCTGGTGTACGGGCGCATGACGGGCTGGGGCCAGGACGGGCCCTACGCCTCGACCGCGGGCCACGACATCAACTACATCTCCCTGGCCGGCGCGCTGGATCCCATCGGCCGGCGCGGGGAGGCGCCGGTCCCGCCCCTCAACCTGGTCGGCGACTTCGGCGGCGGGGGCCTGCTGCTGGCCTTCGGCATCGTGGCCGGCCTGCTGGAGGCGCGCACGTCGGGGCGGGGCCAGGTCATCGACGCGGCGATGGTCGACGGCGCCGCCGCCCTCATGACCATGACGCACTCGCTGCGGGCCATGGGCATCTGGAACGACGAGCGCGGTACCAACATGCTCGACACCGGCGCCCACTTCTACGACGTGTACGAGACCGCCGACGGCGGCTACGTGTCCATCGGGTCGATCGAGCCCCAGTTCTACGCCGAGCTGCTGCGGCTCACCGGTCTGGAGGGAGAGGACCTGCCGTGGCAGCACGACCGGGCCCAGTGGCCCGCGCTCAAGGAGCGGCTGGCCGGCATCTTCCGCACGAAGACCCGGGACGAGTGGTGCGAGATCATGGAGGGCACCGACGTGTGCTTCGCGCCGGTCCTGACCATCCCCGAGGCGGTGGCGCACCCCCACAACGTCCACCGGGGGACGTTCGTGGAGGTGGCGGGGATCCCGCAGCCGGGCCCGGCGCCGCGCTTCTCCCGCACCCAGGCCGCCATCGCCCGCCCGCCGGCCCACGCCGGGCAGCACACCGACGAGATCCTGGCCGAGGCCGGCGTCGACGCCGACCGCATCGCCAAGCTGCGGGAGACCGGCGCGATCGCTTGAGCCATCCCTAGCGCTCGCCGAGGGCGTTGAGCACCGGCAGGCGAGCCGCCCGCCGGGCGGGGACGATCCCGGCTACCAAGCCCACCAGGAGCCCGGCCATGACCACGGCGGCCATCGGCAGCACCGGCAGTGTGAAGGTGGCGATGTCGGCGCGGGCGTCCACGGCCCGGACGATGCCCCAGCCCAAGAACACGCCGAGGGCGGTGCCGCCCGCGGTCCCGAACGCGGCCAGCAGCACCGACTCCCAGCGCACCATGGCCCGCAGCTGGGCCCGCGTCTGGCCCACCGCCCGCAGCATGCCCAGCTCCCGGGTGCGCTCGTGGAGCGACAGCGTGTTGGCGATGGCGGTGAGGGCGATCACGACCGCCACGACGAGCAGGGCGTACACCACGTTGATCACCCCGAGGACCTGCGACACCTCGGCGGCAACCAGCC
>JBKPRV010000572.1:0-16025 GCA_046734715.1 Actinomycetota bacterium
AACGAAAGCCGTTCAGGAGCTCAAGGGGGGAGCCTGGGCCGAAAACGGCGATGACCAGGCGTCATGCCTGGTCATCGAGAGTGGTCGAGACCGGCATCGATCCGGTGACCCGCCTTTCAGTAACCAACCTTTGAGCAGGTCAGACATGGTGCGATCGCCCTACGGCCGGCGGATCACGTCTCAGCCAGTGACTGCGATCGGCCCCGACGACGCGTCGGCGATGTCTTCGAGCCGCCAGTAGATCGAGCCGTCTCCAGACATCTCGAACGAGTCCGGAAGGTCGAACTCCATGGCGAAACCCTGGGAGCCACCGGGCGGGATCGGGTCAGCCTCATCGCAGTTGAGCAGTGAGAACTGAGGCTCCGATGCCAACGAGCCCTCGGGGCCCGTCGACTCCGAACTCTCGCCGAAGGTCATGAAATACGCAGGGCACGAATCGAATGTGACGGACTCGGGACCCGGATTGCTCAAGGTGACCACAAATCGGATCACCTCTCCCTGTCGCACGGAATCGCGATCGGCATGCATCTCCGCCGTCACGGACCGTATCGGTGCATTGTCCGGAAGCGCTGGAACGGTCGTCACTGGGATATAGCGGTACGGCACGACTGAGCCGGGACCACTCGACGTGTCGCCCGACCCGGTCTCGTCGTTGCCCCCACATCCCTGCGTCAGCAGCACCGCGACGAACAGCCCCATCCCCACTTGCGGCCAGCGCAGCACCGCCGTCATGGTGCCACAGCCCCACGTGGTGACCAGATACGGTGGCCGCTGTGGTCCTCGCCCGGCTAGCGGGTGTTCTCGCGGGCGCCGTTTCAGCTGGACTCCTGGCCACCGCCCTCGTACGCGACGTCGGTCTCAATCCGATGAACGGCTGGACGATCGTCTTGGTGGTCGATCGCCTGGAGCGAGGGCTTCGCGTCGAGGACGACCCGGTCGGAGAAGCCGCAGCCGCCTACGACGAGGGCGCCGCACTCGACGGCTCACCAGGGGCTGTCCCTGTATGGCTCAGGTCGGGCGGTGACTCTCACGGGCGTTGTCGTCGACCCTGCTCGGTGCGAACCCGTGGGATGATGAATCAGATGATGAGGCGAGCAACTCTGCCGGTTGGGGAGCGCGTCTGCTGATGGTGCCCGCGCTTGTGTTCTTCGGCGTAGCGACCCTCTTCGGGTGTCTGTTTCGAGGGATCGTGCGGCTGCGTCTTCGAGCAGTTGCTCGACAGCCTGATGTGTCCGACGGGGAGCTATGTGAGCTCAAGCAGGCGAATCGGATCACCTCGGTCGCGGTCATCGCGTCGCTGGTCGGTCTTGCAGTCCTTGGACTGGCGCATGCGCTCTTCTGAGAGTCGAGTAGCTGGTCCATCAGTGCTGTCTGTCTCTGAGATCGGCAGCGCGCCGCAACCGCACTCCCGCCGGACGCCTTTGTCTCCGGTCGGACTATGTTCCGAACGGAACGGAGGAGGAGGTGCATGGGCTCCGCGCAGCGCTATCCGCCGGGCACGCCGGCGTGGGTCAACCTGCAAACAGCTGCCGGACCCGTGGCGGCGAGCCGGTTCTACTGCGCCCTTTTCGGCTGGACGGTGCTGGCACGGCATCGACCGATGGACGACGCGTCGGGCTGGTGGGTCTTCCGCCTCGGCGGCAAGGACGTCGGCGACATCGGTCCAGGTCCGAAACCGTCCTGGACGATGAACATCTCCGTGGACGATGCGAATGCCACGGCACGAGCGGTCCGCGATCAGGGCGGACGGGTCTCCCTGTGGCCCACGAGCTATTTCGACGCCGGGCTCATGGCGATCTGTACGGACCCGCTGGGTGCACGGTTCGCGATCTGGGAGTCGGCGGGTCACGTCTCCCCCGACGTGATGCACGAGCCCGGTTCGTTCACCTGGTGCGAGCTGACGTGTCGGGATGTCAATGTGGCGAAGCAGTTCTACGCAGCCGTGTTCGGCTGGGAATCGAGGATCCCGCCCTTCGCGGAAGGATCGGGCTACAACGTGTTCTTCCTCCCCGGTGGCGAGCGGACTGTCGCCGGCATGGTGGAGATGGACGAGCTGTGGCCCGAGGACATCCCGCCGCATTGGATGATCTATTTCGCGGTCACGGACACCGACCTCACCGCCGCCCGGGCAGCCGAGTTGGGGGCCACGATCTCCGTGGAGCCCTACGACCTGTTCAACGTGGGACGTGTCGCTGTCCTCAACGACCCCGAAGGTGCCTCCTTCTCCATCCTCCAGTGGAGCGAATGAATCGTCGTCGCCGGTTGCTTCCGGCATTGCTGTCGCCATCGGCTCTCACCAGGTCGTTTACCGAAGTACGCCGCGGGCGGCCGTCATCGTTCGAAAACGGCCGATGACCAGGCGTCATGCCTGGTCATCGAGAGTGGTCGGGACCGGCGTCGATCCGGTGACCTTCCGCTTTTCAGGCGGACGCTCTGCCAACTGAGCTACCCGACCAAGAGACAGTTGGCGGTCCCGACGGGATTTGAACCCGCGGCCTCCGGCTTGACAGGCCGGCGTGCACTCCAAACTGCACCACGGGACCGAGAACTGGCTGGTCTGGCTGGTTACGCACCCCCAACGGGATTCGAACCCGTGTTACCGCCTTGAAAGGGCGGCGTCCTAGGCCACTGGACGATGGGGGCTCGACCCGCCGGACGGGCGTCGGAACACACTAGCAGCCACCCCGACGCCTCCAAACCTCGACGTCACGGGCCCGGTGGGCGTTCTCCCAGCGTCTGGGCGCAGGATCCTGCCCTCCCGATGCGCTGACGGTACGTGGGGGCGTTGGCGCCGAAGGCCACGGGGCGAGAACCCGCTCAGCGGCCTAGATGGGACCGCCGCGGGCGTCGGTGGTGGGGGGCGGAAGGTCGGGGCTCAGCGCGTCCACCACCTGCGACAGCAGCCAGCCGAGGTACTCGTAGACCGCGTACGCCGGGGCCAGGGGATCGTCGGCGTCGAGGGTCGGGAGCTCCTCGTCCACGTCCAGGCGTGTGCCCAGCACCAGCCGCAGCGAGTTGAGCGTGCCCATCCACGCCGTCATGCCCGCCTCGTCGAGCTCGTCGCCCTCCAGGGTCCGCTCGACCACCTCGATGGCCGCCAGCTTCGACTCCAGCAGCTCGTCGCGGGTCAGGACCTGGTAGCCGGCGTCGCGCTCGGGGTCGTCCGGGTACGCCGGGGGGAACAGCCGGCGCACCGACGGCTCGTCGGTCGACGCCAGCAGCTGCTCCCGGAGCTGGCCCACCAGGTCGCCCACCAGGATCCGCTCGGTGGGCCGCAGCCGCACCTGGTACCGGCCCCGCCCCTTTCGCTTCACCCGGTCGCGATCGAACATCAGTCCTGCTGCATCGTGGCCCACAGGCCGTGCTCGTGGAGCCGGAAGACGTCGAGCTCGGCCTTCTCCCGGGTGCCGTTGGACACCACCGCCCGCCCCTCGTAGTGGACCGCCAGCATGAGCTTCTCGGCCACCTCGAACGGGTAGCCGAACAGCTTCTGGAGCACGAACGTCACGTACGACATGAGGTTGATCGGGTCGTTCCACACGATGACGACCCACGGCGTCTCGGGGTCGACGTCCGTGCTGTCGACAGGCTGATCGACCTCGGCGGGTGCCGTCATCGGCGCAGGGGGACCGGCGATCACCACACCCCCATTGTCGCACGGTTGGCCGCCAGCGCCTCCCCGGCCGGCTCCTCGAGGGGGGCGGGCAGGCTCAGCCACACCCGCAGCACGGCGATCCAGACCAGCGCGGCGCCCAACACGTGGAAGGCCACGAGCAGCGCGGGAATCCCCGTGAAGTACTGCCAGTAGCCGAGGGCCGCCTGCGCCACCAGCACGACCAGCAGCTGGTGGAGGCGATCGACGACCACCGGCGCGGCGTCCCCCCGGTGGGCCATGCGCAGGACGACCACGGTGAGCGCCAGGAACAGGACCATGGCGATGCCATGGACCCGCACGACCGTGTGCACCGCCAGGCCCAGCCGGTCGGCCCGCTCGTCGCCCGCGTGGGGGCCGCTGCCGGTGACCAGCGTGCCGGTCAGGATGACGAGGCCGGCGGCCAGCGGCAGCAGCCGGCAGGCCGTGACCACGGGAGGCGTCGCCCGCCAGCGCCGGTCCTCGGCGGGATCGGGCGCGGGACGGTGGGCGGCCCGCTCGTTGAGGATCGTCGCGTTGGCGACCGCCCCCAGCGACAAGAGGAAGTGCCCGATCACCGAGACCGGCGACAGGTGGAGCCACACCACCAGCGCTCCGACCAGGGCGTTGGCGAACACCCAGGCGGGCAGGCCCAGTGACAGGCGGTACAGGTCCCGGCGGAACGGCTGTCGCCAGCGGGCGCCCAGCACCGCCGCCACCGTGAGCAGCATGACCGCGCCGGTGATCAGGCGGTTGACCCACTCCACCATGCCGTGGGTGTCGCTGGCGGAGCGGGGGGTGAAGCTGTCGGCGTCGCAGGTGGGCCAGGTCGAGCAGCCGAGGCCGGACCCGGTCAGCCGCACGGCCGCCCCGGTGACCATGATGAACACGAGCGCGGCGAGCGTGGCCAGGGCGATGCGGCGGTAGACCGCCGGGGTCACGGTGGGGAGCCGCACGCCCCCCAGGCTATGGCCGCGCTCCCCTGCGCTCCGAACCCGGGAGGACCGGGGCGCCAGAGCGGAGGGGGGTGGGCTGCGTTGGCTCGCCTCCGCAGGCCAGCCCTAGGCTGCGCAGGTTGTGTTGACCGTCCCCCGGCTCACGGTTCCCAGCGTTCGCTCCCAGATCGCGGACTACGTCGCGCTCACCAAGCCGCGCATCATCGAGCTGCTGCTGGTCACGACCGTGCCGACCATGATCGTGGCGGCCAAGGGCATGCCGTCGCCGTGGCTGATCGCCGCCACCGTCATCGGCGGGACGCTGGCCGCGGGCGGGGCCAACGCCATCAACATGTACGTCGACCGCGACATCGACCGGATCATGGCGCGCACCCGCAACCGGCCCATCGCCAGCGGCCGGGTCGCTCCCCGCAGCGCGCTGATCTTCGCCGTCACCCTCGAGGTCGTGGCCTTCTTCTTCCTGTGGGCCACGGTCAACCTGCTGTCCGCAGTGCTGGCCGTGTCCGCCTGCCTGTTCTACGTGTTCGTGTACACGCTGTGGCTGAAGCGCACGTCCAGCCGCAACATCGTGATCGGCGGGGCGGCCGGGGCGGCACCCGTGCTCATCGGCTGGTCGGCGGTGACCAACTCGCTGGCCTGGGCGCCGGTGGTCCTCTTCGCCGTCATCTTCTACTGGACCCCGCCGCACTTCTGGGCCCTCGCCATCCGCTACCGGGACGACTACGCCAAGGTCGAGGTGCCCATGCTCCCGGTGGTGGCCAGCCTGCGCACGACGGCCAACCGCATCCTCGGCTACACCCTGCTGCTGTGGGCGCTCACCCTCCTGTTCGCGCCGGTGGCCGGCATGGGCGACCTCTACCTCGGGGCCGCCCTGGTGCTCGGCGCCGTCTTCACCTGGTTCGCCGTTCGCCTGCTGCGAGACCTCACGCCCCGGGCCGCCATGCGGGTGTTCACATGGTCCATCACCTACATCACGCTGCTGTTCGGAGCCATGGCCGTCGATCAGCTCCTCCGATCGGGCTGGTAGATGCGTCGCCTGGGGTTTCGCGGCCTGAACACGCATGTGACTAGATTCCCGAGCACAGCAAGTCTCCTGACCAGGGTGCGTCCATGACCGTGACCGAAGCTCCTCGCGCCGCCGCCGTCGAGGCCGTCGCCGCGCCATCCCCGTCGGCCCCGCCGGCCGGGCTGGCCGCCGTGGTGGGCTCCGGCGACCCGCGCACGATCGGCAAGCTGTTCGTGGGGACGTCGTTGCTGTTCCTGCTGGCTTCCGGGGTGGCGGGGACGCTGGTCGGCGTCGAGCAGTTCCAGAGCGACACCAGCGAGATCTTCGGGGCCGAGACCGCCCTCCGGGTCTTCACGCTGCACTCCACCGCCGGGCTGTTCCTCGGCGTGCTGCCCCTGCTGTTGGGCCTGGCCACCGCCGTCGTCCCGCTGCAGGTGGGGGCGGCGACCGTGGCCTTCCCCCGGGCCAGCGCCGCGGCCTACTGGACCTGGCTGGTGTCCGGCGGCGTGATGCTGGCCACCTACGCCCTCGACGGCGGCCCCTTCGGCAGCGACTCCGAGGCGGTCGCCCTCTACGCCCTCGCCCTCATCGCGGTGATCGTGGCCCTGACCGTGGCCACCATCTCGGTGGTCACCACCGTGCTCACCCTGCGGGCGCCGGGCATGAGCCTGCGCCGGGCGCCGCTGTTCTCGTGGTCGATGCTGGTCGGTGGGTCGGTGTGGCTGCTGGTCCTCCCCGTGCAGGCTGCCATGCTGCTGCTGGCCTACGTGGACATGCGCTACGGGCCCGACGCGTTCGGCGGGGCGAGCCACCTCTACGACCGCATCGCCTGGGTGTTCTGGCAGCCCACCGTCTACGTGATGGCCGTGCCCGCGCTGGGCATCATCGGCGACATCGTGCCCGTGTTCGCCCGGCGCCGGCACCAGCGCCACAAGGTCGCGATGGTGCTGCTGGGCCTGGCCGCCAGCTTCGGCTTCGGGGCCTGGGCCCAGGTGGGCGTGACCATGGACGGCGGCGGATCGGCGCCCTGGGTCGACGGCGGCCCGTGGCAGGTCATCGGCGTCCTGGCCGTCCTGCCGGTGCTCGGGCTGCTCGGCCTCTGGACCCTCACCCTCGGTGCGGGCCGGTCCAAGCTGGGCACCCCGCTGGTGCTGGCCATGCTGTCGGGCCTGCTGGTCTTCCTGGGGATCGCCGGGGGGATCGGCACGGTGATCGTGGCCCTCGATCTCGACGGCACCACCTGGATGACCGCCCAGGCGCTGCTGGTGCTGATCGGCGCGGTGGTGGCGGCGCTGGCCGGCGTGGCCTTCTGGGCGCCGAAGCTGTACGGCAAGCTGCTGCCCGACGGGCTGGTCCGCCTGGGCGCCACGCTCATGGCCCTCGGCGCCCTGGTGGCGGCCGTGCCGCTCGCCATCGCCGGCAGCATGGGCCAGGCTCGCTTCGTGGCCGGCGGCATCGACTCCGTGGCCTCCGGCGACGTGTCCACGGTCGAGACGCTGAACCTGGTGTCCGCCATCGGCCTCGGGGTCACCGTGCTCGGCGCCCTGCTGGTCGCCGGCTCGCTGCTGGCCCGGCGCCGCGGCGCCGGTCCGGGCGACGACCCGTGGGAAGGCCACACCCTGGAGTGGACCACCACGTCGCCGCCGCCGATCGGCAACTTCGCGACGCTCCCGGCCATAACGTCCGAGGCGCCGCTCTACGACGCCCGCTACGCCCCGGCCTCGTCCACGGAGAGCGCGGACTGATGGCCACCACCGACCTCGAGATCTTCTCCACCGCCCCGCCCGCGCCGCCGGCCCGGCCGCGGGTGCTGCTGATCGGGTCGGCGCTGGCGTCGGGCAGCGCGGCCATGGTCGTGCTGGCGCTGGTCGCCCAGTACGCCCAGCTGCGCCGCGACGTGATCTCCGGCGGCAAGACATGGCTGCCCGAGGAAGCCAACATCCAGCTCACGCAGGGCAACATGGGCATGGTCACGCTGATCATGTCCATGGTCACCGTGGCCTGGATCGTCCATGCGCTGCGCAACGACGATCGCACCCACGCCCTGCTGGCCTTCGGGGTCACGCTGCTGCTGGGCGCCGCCTTCATCAACGTGACGGTGTTCGGCTGGCAGCAGCTCGGGCTGGGGGCGGCCGGCTCGACCCAGGCGCTGCTGATCTACACCATCACCGGCCTGGTCGTCGCCATGGTCGGCGTCGGGATGCTGTTCCTGGCGGTCATGGCCTTCCGAGCCCTGGGTGGCCAGCTCACCGGCCGGTCGGCCGAGGGCGTGGTCGCCGCCGTCCTGTTCTGGTACGTGACCGTGGCCGTCTATGCCGTGGTCTGGTACGCGATCACGATCACCAAGTAAGGCACCACGATGATCACCACCGGCTCCAAGTGGTATTTCGGCTTCGGGTTCCTCGCCTTGATCTTCGCGGCCGCCTACGGCTGGACGACCGGCGGCAACGGGCTCGGCCCGGTGAGCCTGGGCTACAAGGGCGGCGTCGGCGACCACTTCGGCTACGGCCTGCTGATGGCGGCCGCCGCGATCAGCTTCTTCCTCGGCGCGATCGTCACCGCCACCCGCGACGCCGAGGCCGAGGCCGTGGCGCAGGTGGCGGGCACCGAGACGGTCCCCGCGGTCATCCCCGCCGGCACCAGCTACTGGCCGCCCATCGCCGCGTTCGGCACGGTGCTGCTGGTCATCGGCCTGGTGTCCGAGGCGGTGCTGGTCGTGTTCGGGCTGATCCTCCTCGGGATAGCCCTCATCGAGTGGACCGTGCAGACCTGGGCCGACCACGCGACGGGTGACCCCGAGACCAACCGCCGCATCCGCAACAAGGTGATGAACCCCATCGAGTTCCCACTGGCGGGGGCCCTGGCGCTGGGCGTGATCGCCATTGCGCTGTCGCGGGTGTTCCTCACCTTCTCCGCCGACCAGTCGGTGCTGGCGGGCGTGATCGTCACCGCGCTCATCGTGGTCGCGGCCTTCTGGGTCGCGTCCCGGCCCCGCATCAGCTCGAACGTGGTCATCGGCCTGGTGATCGCCGGGGCGGTGGCCATCATCGCCATCGGCATCGCCGGCGCGGTCAACGGCCCCCGGGAGGTCCACGAGGAAGAAGAGGGCGGCCTACGCCCGCCTGCCCCCGTCGTCGAGGTGATCCGGTGATCCGTCGCTCCCCGCGTGCCGCTCAAGGAGCCCGCATGACCCGTCGCCGCCGGCTCAGCTCGCTGGCCGTGCTGCTGCCCCTGGTGCCCCTGCTGGCCGCCTGTGCCTCGGACGCCCCGCAGGACACCATGAACCCGCAGGGCCCGATCTCGCGCAGCATCGACCACCTGTTCAACGGCGTGTTCCTGGTGGCGGCGTTCGTCTTCGTCGTCGTCGAGTTCGGGACGCTCTACCTGGTGATCCGATTCCGGCGCCGCAAGGACGACGACAACGACGACCTGCCCGCCCAGACGCACGGCAACACCAAGCTGGAGATCGCCTGGACCGTCGTCCCCGCCGTCATGCTGGCCGTGGTCGGCTTCTTCACGCTCACCACGCTGTTCGACATCAACCAGCGTGACGACAACGCCCTCACCGTGCAGGTCACCGGCCAGCAGTGGTGGTGGGAGTTCACCTACGACACCAACGGCGACGGCAAGTTCAACGACGAGGACGTGCTGACCGCCAGCGACCTCGTCATCCCCGCGGGCCAGGACGTCAACCTGAAGATCCACTCCAACGACGTCATCCACTCGTTCTGGATCCCGGCGCTCAATGGCAAGAAGGACGCCGTCCCCGGCCGCGAGCACCCGCTGCGGCTCAACGCCGACGAGCCCGGCACCTACGTGGGCCAGTGCACCGAGTTCTGCGGCCTGTCCCACGGCTACATGCGCCAGCGGGTCATCGCCCTCGAGCCCGACGAGTTCGACTCCTGGCTGGAGCACCAGACCGAGAAGGCGAGCGCGCCCACCGACGGCGAGGCGGCCGCGGGTGCCGAGCTCTTCGCCACCCAGTGCTCCGGCTGCCACCTGGCCCGCGGCATCAACGACGACCAGTTCGCCGAGCAGGGCAACGGCACCGAGCTGCTGGTGTCGGGCAACGCCCCCGACCTGACCCACTTCGCCAGCCGGGGCGTGTTCGCCGGCGGCATCCTCGACCTGTGGGTCGACCAGGACGGCGACGGCATCGTCGAGCACGATGAGATCGGCGGCGAGTTCGACCGCGGCAACGTGGAGGCCTGGCTGCGCGACCCGCCGGCGGAGAAGCCCATGCACGCCCCGGCCCTGCCAGACCCGGGCGGCAAGAAGATCCGGGGCATGCCCGACCTCAACCTGACCGAGGAACAGATCGACCAGCTCGTCGACTTCCTCCAGACGATGGACTAGGAGTTCCCCCGTAATGGCGATCGTCGAGCAACAAGCGCCCCTCGAGCTGACCACGGGGGGACCGACGACCCTCCGGCCCCTGGGCGGCATGACGCGCCCGCAGGCCACCACGGGCTGGAAGAGCTGGCTCACCACCGTCGACCACAAGCGCATCGGCATCATGTACGGCGCGGCGGCGATGTTCTTCTTCGCCATCGGCGGGTTCGAGGCCCTCCTCATCCGCCTCCAGCTCGCCGCGCCCGAGGGCAAGCTCTACTCGGCCGACCTCTACAACCAGTTGTTCACCATGCACGGCGTGACCATGATCTTCCTGGTCGTCATCCCGCTGGGCGCGGCGTTCATGAACTACCTGATGCCATTGCAGGTGGGCGCCCGGGACGTGGCCTTCCCGCGGCTCAACGCCTTCAGCTTCTGGTGCTTCCTGGCCGGCGGCCTGATGCTGAACACGTCGTGGTTCCTGGGCGGCGGGGCGGACGGCGGCTGGTTCGCCTACGCCCCCAACACCGGCGTGGTGTTCTCACCCAGCCACGGCATGGACTTCTACGCCATCGGCCTCCAGATGACCGGCATCGCCTCGCTGGTCGGCGCCATCAACCTGGTGGTCACGGTGCTCAACATGCGGGCGCCGGGCATGACGCTCATGAAGATGCCGGTGTTCACCTGGATGGGCTTCGTGACCCAGCTGCTGCTGGTGTTCGCCCTGCCGGTGATCTCGGTGGCGCTGTTCCTGCTCACCTTCGCCCGGCTGTTCAACGCCAACTTCTTCAACGTGTCCCAGGGCGCCGACCCGTTGCTGTGGGAGCACTTGTTCTGGATCTTCGGCCATCCCGAGGTCTACATCCTGATCCTGCCGGCCTTCGGCATCGTGTCCGAGATCATCCCGGTGTTCTCCCGCAAGCCGATCTTCGGCTACCCGTTCATGGTGTTCTCGGGCATCGCCATCGGGTTCATGGGCTGGGGCGTGTGGGCCCACCACATGTTCGCCTCCGGCATGGGCCCGCTGTCGGTGGCCGCCTTCGCCATGTCGACGATGTTCATCGCCGTGCCCACCGGCGTGAAGATCCTCAACTGGCTCGCCACCATGTGGGGCGGGAAGCTGTGGTTCACCACGCCGATGCTGTTCGCCATCGGCCTGGTCACGATGTTCACCATCGGCGGCCTGTCGGGCGTCACCCACGCGGTGGCCCCGTCCGACACGCAACAGACCGACACCTACTACATCGTCGCCCACTTCCACTACGTGATCTTCGGCGGCGCGCTGTTCGGCTTCATCGGGGGCCTGTACTTCTGGTGGCCGAAGGTGTTCGGCTTCATGCTGTCGGAGAAGCTCGGCAAGTGGCACTTCTGGACGCTGCTCATCGGCTTCAACCTGACGTTCGGTCCGATGCACATCCTCGGCCTGCAGGGCATGCCCCGGCGCATGCACACCTACGTGAAGGGCTATGGCTTCGAGCTCTGGAACATGGTGGCGACCATCGGCGCCTTCGTCATCTTCGTCTCGATGTCGATCTTCGCCGCCAACCTGCTGCTGAGCTGGCGGAGCCATCGCCGCCATCCGGTGGAGGTGGGCCCCGACCCGTGGGACTCCCGCAGCCTCGAGTGGATGGTCCCCTCGCCGGTGCCCGCCCACAACTTCGACGAGGTGCCCACCGTGTCGCATCTCGACGAGTTCTGGCACCGCAAGTACGGCGAGGACGCCACGGGCAAGGTCGTCCGCATCGCCACCGGGGCCGAGGTGGCCCAGAAGGGCGACGCCGAGGACGTGCACCTGCCGTCGCCGTCCTACTGGCCGCTGGTGGTGCCGGTGGGCCTGGTGCTGATCGGCTACGGCCTGATCTTCAACCTGGCGTTCGCTGCGGTCGGCGCGGTGATCGTCGTCCTGGCCGCCTTCGCCTGGGGCTACGAGCCGGCCGACGATCCCGAGGCCCATCACGGCCACGCCGGGCACGACGGCCACGGTGACGGGCACGACGGCGGCGACGGCGATGGTGACGGCGGGGGTGACGGGCACGACGAGGAGCCGGTCGCAGTGGGCGCAGGCACGGGGGCGACGGGTGAGGAGGCCGCATCCGATGACTGACACCGCCATCCACGACGACGCCCCGGTCGAGCCGGATCCGGTGATGCACCCCAAGGGCGTGGTCAGCCACGCCACCAGCACCGGCCTGTCCAACGAGAAGCTGGCCATGTGGGTGTTCCTGGGCTCGGACTGCCTGCTGTTCGGCGCCCTGATCTCCACCTACCTGCTGCTGCGCCACCGCTTCGTGATCGGCCCCGGCCCCAAGGACGTGTTCGACATCCCCTTCACGTCGGTGTCGAGCTTCGTGCTGCTGTTCAGCTCCCTGACCATGGCGCTGGCGGTGGGGGCCATCCACCGGGGCGACGAGCGCCGCTGCCGGACCTTCCTGATCGCAACGTCGCTGCTGGGCATGGTGTTCATCTCCGGCCAGGTGTACGAGTTCACCACCTTCGTGCGGGAGGGCCTCGGCTACACCACCAACATCTTCGGCTCGGCCTTCTACACCTTGACCGGCTTCCACGGCGCCCACGTCAGCATCGGGATCGTGTTCCTGCTATCGCTGTTCGTGATGTCGGTCCGGGGAAAGCTGGGGGTCGAGCGGGCCGAGACCGTCGAGATCTTCGGCCTGTACTGGCACTTCGTCGACATCGTGTGGATCATCATCTTCACGGTCGTCTACCTGATCCCGTGAGCCGGGGGAGCGAACGATGAGCGTCGAGACGGCACCGGAGCACAAGGGCACTCCGCTCGAGCCCCACCACGAGTCGCACCAGCACGAGCACCCCAGCGACCGCAACTACTTCATCGTGGCGATCATCCTGGGCGTGATCACTGCGGCCGAGGTAAGCACGTACTACTTCGAAGACCTCAGCACCACGGCCCTGGTGATCTGGCTGTTCCCGATGATGATCGCCAAGTTCGCCATCGTCTGCGGCTGGTTCATGCACCTGCGCTACGACAACCCGCTGTTCCGCCGGATCTTCGTGTTCGGCCTGACGCTGGCCATAGTGGTGTACCTGATCATGCTGACGGCCCTGAACTTCTGGTCGTCGAGCTGGACGTCGTAGCCATGCTGGTCGCCGCCGGAGTCGACTTCTGGCGGTGGCAGCCGCACCCCGAGGTGTGGGTGCTGGTGGGGGGTGTCACCGCACTGGCCGTCTACGCGTTGCGCGTGGTCGGGCCCAAGGTGGTGCCCAAGGGGCAGCCGGTGGCCACCGGCCAGCAGCTGGCGTGGCTCGGCCTGGGGATCGCGCTGCTGTGGCTGGCCTCGGACTGGCCGCTGCACGACATCGCCGAGGAGTACCTGTTCTCGGCCCACATGGTCCAGCACATGCTGCTGACCTACTTCGTGCCGCCGGTGCTGCTGCTGGCCACGCCGGAATGGCTGGCGCGGCTGGTGCTGGGGCGGGGCCGGGCGAAGCGGGTGTTCTACTTCCTCGCCCGACCGGTGCCCGCGGCGCTGATCTTCAACGGCTTCCTGCTGTTCACCCACGCGCCCGGGGTGGTGAACCTGTCGGTCCAGAACCCGGTGGTGCACTACCTGGTGCACACCGGGCTGGTGTCGAGCGCCTTCCTGCTGTGGATGCCGGTGTGCGGGCCGCTGCCCGAGCTCCGCATCTCGTACCCGGCGCAGATGCTGTACCTGTTCGTCACCTCGATCATCCCCACGGTCCCGGCCGGGTGGCTGACCTTCGCCGACGGGGTGGTGTATTCGGCCTACGACGTCCCGGCCCGGCTGTGGGGGATCAGCGTCACGTCCGACCAGCAGGCCGCGGGCGCCATCATGAAGCTGGTGGGCGGCAGCTTCCTGTGGGTGATCATCACGCTGCGGTTCTTCCAATGGGCGGCCAAGTTCAGCGACACCGACAAGGCGGCCGATCAGGCCGGCCCGACCCACGAGCTCAGTTGGGACGGAGCCAAACGGGCGGTCAACGGGACGAGCAACGGCAACGGCGCCCGGCCCGGCGTCACGGCCACGGGTAGCTGACGCCCGTCAAGCGCTCGGACAGCTCCCACAGCAGGTGGCCCGACCCGGGGTCGGCCGCCGCGGGAGCGACCCGCACCTTCACCGGGGCACCGCGCATCTCGAACAGACCGCCCGGGCCGTAGTAGTCGCCCGAGGCGACCCCGGGGGCCGTGGCCGCGTAGAGCAGCGGCAGGGCCCCGGCGGCGTCCGACTGCGCCAGCGTGTGGTCGCCGATGGCCAGGGCCAGGTCCGCGAGGCGGGTGACGACCGGGTTGCCCAGCTGCGCCGCGCTGT
Source organism: Actinomycetota bacterium (assembly GCA_046734715.1). Lineage (GTDB taxonomy): Bacteria > Actinomycetota > Acidimicrobiia > Acidimicrobiales > VFJN01 > ZC4RG19. The sequence continues at coordinate 14,230 of JBKPRV010000572.1, forward strand.
TCGATCCGAGATGGGTGGCCGCGTAGCCGGGATGACCGCCCACCGACACCAGGGACGTGCCCGCCTCGCCGGCCCGGCGGCCCAGCTCGGCCACGAACAGCAGGTTGGCCAGCTTGGACTGGGCGTAGGCGCCCCAGCGGGAGTAGCGCCCGGACTCGTAGTTGGGATCGTCCCAGCGCAGCTTGCCCCGGTGGTGCAGGTTCGAGCTGGTCGTGACCACCCGCGGCTCGGGCGCGGCCAGCAACGTGGGCAGCAGCAGGCCGGTCAGCGCGAAGTGGCCCAGGTGGTTGACGCCGAACTGCATCTCGAACCCTTCGGCGGTGCGGCTCAGCGGCGGGCCCATCACGCCGGCGTTGTCGAGCAGCAGGTCGAGCCGGTCCACCTCGGCCGCGACCTGCTCGGCAGCGGACCGCACCGAGGCCAGGTCGGCCAGGTCGAGCGGGACCACCTGCGGCTCGGGGCCGGTGGCGATCGTGGCCACCTCGGCGCGGGCGGCCTCGGCCCGTTCCGGGTTGCGGCAGCCGAGCAGGACCCGAGCGCCGTGGGCGGCCAGGGCCTCGGCGGCGCGCAGCCCCAGGCCGCTGTTGGCACCGGTGACGAGCGCGGTGCGGCCGCTCTGGTCGGGTATGTCGGATGCAGCCCAGCCGGCCATCACGGATCCTCCTAGTCGTCGGGCTCCCAACGGAACAACGCCACCGCCAGCGCGATCGAGGCGACGGCCCACACGATGAGCACCGGCCACACGCGACCGGGGACCGGGGCGTCCTCGCTGAGCGCACCCCGGGCCGCTTCGGCCAGCGCGGTCGAAGGCAGGGCGCGGGCCGCGGACCGGAGCCCCGACGGCAGCTTGTCCAGCGGGAACACCATGCCCGACAGCAGCAGCAGCGCCACGAACACCGCATTGGCGAACGCCAGGGCCACCAGCGCCCGCATCCTTCCCGCCACGAGCAGCGCCAGGCCGGTGAAGGCGGCGACCGCCAGGACCAGTGCGGCCACCAGCGGCACCGGCGACACGTCCGGCCGCCAGCCCAGGGCCAGGGCGGCCAGGCCCAGCACGACCGCTTGGAGGGCGATCACCACGAGCACCGCCAGCGCCTTGGCCGCCACCAGCCGGGGCCGGCCCAGCGGCGTGGCGCCCAGGCGCTTGAGCACCCCGTACGAGCGGTCGAAGGCGGTGGCGATGGCCAGGTTGGCGAAGGCGGTGGCCAGCACGGCCAGCGCCAGCGTGCCCGGGGCCAGGAAGTCGACGGCGTCGCCGTCGATGGGCAGCACGTCGACCAGGCTGAAGAACACCAGCACCGCCACCGGGATCCCGAGCGTGAGCAGCAGCGACTCGCCGTTCCGGAAGGTCAGCGTCAGCTCGACGCGCAGCTGCGCCGCGAGCGCCTTCACGATCCCTCCGACGTGAGGCGCAGGTAGATGTCCTCGAGGCGTTGGCGGCCGGCTCGGAGGTCGGCGAGCGGCAGGTCGCGCTCGGCCAGCCACGCGGTGATGGCCGCCACCGTGGCCGGGGCGGGCGGGGCGGCCACCTCGTAGTCGCCCGGGGCGGTCTCGGTCACCGCGACCCCGCCCAGGTGGTCGGACAGGGCACCGGTGTCGATCCCCGCGGGGGCGCCGAAGCGCACCCGGTCTCCGGCGCCCTCGCCGGCCACCAGCTCGGCCACGGTCCCGCCGGCCACCAGGCGCCCCTGGTCGACGATGACCACCCGGTCGGCCACCCGCTCGGCCTCGTCCAGATCGTGGGTGGTGAGCAGGACGGTGACCCCATCGTTGCGCAGCTCGGCGATGACCTGGCG
>JBKPRV010000573.1:0-5836 GCA_046734715.1 Actinomycetota bacterium
GCGCCAATGCGATGAACAGCCGCTGTTTCTGGCCTCCCGACAGGGATGCGAAGCTCGCACGCCGCAGCTCGGCGAGGTGCCACCGGTCGAGGAGCCGGTCAGCCAATCGCCGGTCACCGTCACCGAAGAGCCGGACGGCCTCGTCCACCCGCAGCCGATCGGGCAGCGCCGACGCCTGGAGCTGGCTGCCGACGAGCGTCCGCAGTTGCAGGCGGTCCCGGCGCGGGTCCAGCCCCAACACCCGCATGCGGCCGCCGTCCGGCCGGCGCAGGCCCTGAAGGCACTCGACCGTCGTGGTCTTGCCGGCCCCGTTGGTGCCGAGGACGCCGAAGATCTCCCCCTCGGTCACCTGGAACCCGACATCGTCGACGGCCAGACGGGCGCCATAGCTCTTCCTCAGCGCCTCGACGTCGATCACTACCGTCATCCCTATCCTCCTCGATGGTGGCTTGCGGTACGGACGCCCGGCGCACGCACAGCGCCTGGGCCGTCCGTGTCGCACGTCATCGCCCATTAGACGCCCGGCCCACCGCCGACCTAATCGACGGGAACGACGATTTGTGCCCGCGGCCGGCGCTCGTCCCCGTACCCGACGGCCTGAGCGACTCCACCGCCTGGACCACGAATCCCTGAGCGCGCTGCTGCTCGGGCGCGAGATCGACGTCCATCCGGGGAGTGGTTCCTCCAGACCGCGGCGGGCGATCAACGTCACGCTCGGCCGAGGCACCCGCCCACGGCACGAAGCCACTGATCGTCTTCGACCAGAGGTCCGGCATGCTCGGCGCAGGCACCGGGCCCCGTGCCGGGAGCAGGTAAGGCTGGGCGTCAGAGCCAGCCGGCGTTGCGGGCGATGCGGATGGCGTCGATGCGGTTGCGGGCTCCAACCTTGCTGATCGAGTTGGACAGGTAGTTGCGCACGGTAGCGGGCGACAGCGACAGACGAGCGGCGATCTCGTCCGTCGGGATGCCGTCCTCCGCGGCGCGCAGCACGTCGGTCTCGCGACTCGTGAGTGGACTGGCCCCGGTCTCGAGGGCGGCGGCCACGAGGTCGGGGTCGATGACCCGCTCGCCGGCGGCGACACGCCGGATTCCGCCGAGGAGGGTGTCGGCGGGCGCGTCCTTGACGATGAACCCCCGGACGTGCACCCTGAGGGCTCGCAGCAGGTTGCCCGGCTGGCTGAGCCCGGTTAGGACCAGCGCGTGGCATTCGGGTAGGCGCTGGTGGAGCTCCTCGGCGGCGGTGAGACCGTCGATGCCGGGAAGGTCGATGTCGAGAACGGCTACGTCGGGTCGGGTGTCGAGTGCCGTCGGGACGATCGCGTCGCCGCGATCGAGCTCTGCGACGACCTCCAGGTCCGGCTCCAGTGAGAGCAGCGCGACCAGCGCGGAGCGGATGATGTGCATGTCCTCGGCGATGAGGACGCGGATCACGGCGGATCCTCCGGTACCTCGACGACGAGCCCGAACCGGCCGCCCCCGATTGGCCCGGCTAGCACCGAGCCCGACAGCTCACCGGCCCGCTCCGCCAGGCCGGTGAGACCACTCCCCTGAGCGAGGGGCCCCCGGGCGCCGTCGTTGACGATCTCCAGCCGAACTGCTGTGTTCGACTTTCCCGCCGTGATCCAGCACTCCTGGGCCTCGCTGTGCCGGAGCATGTTGGTCGTCCCCTCCCGCACCACCCAGGCGAGCAGATGCTCCACCGGGCCGGACAACGGCGGCAGGTCGAGATCGAGGTGCACGTCGATGCCGGCCGCGCCGAGCAACGTCGCCGCCCCGTCGATCTCGGCCGGCAGGGACACCTGGTGCTCGGCGATCGCAACGGCCCGCACGTCGCGCAACGCATCGCGGGCGACTTCGGTGAGGCTCTCGATCTCGGCCATGGCCGCCCCCTGGTCGTGGGGTAGGAGCCTGATCGCCAGGTCGCCCTTGATCGAGACCGCCGAGAGGCTCTGGCCGAGCACGTCGTGGAGGTCGCGGGAGATCCGGCGCCGCTCACCCTCGACCGCCGTCTCCGCCAGCTCGAAGCGGGCGTCGAACAGGTCGTCGATCCGGTGGACCAGCAGCGCAGACCAGTAGAGGACCGCGGCCCCGATCGCCAGGCTCAGGACGCTCGTGAACGAACGCGTCGCCAGCATGGCCGGGCCGAAGCCGAAGGTCCGCTCGGCCGCCGGAGCAAAGACGGCGGCGTAGCCCGCGACCATGCCGACCGGCGCGACGACGGCGCGCCAGCCGCTCAACAACATGGCTGCGGACGCGACCGCGAACCACTGCATGTCCGTCCAGAACCACGTGAACCACGGGAACGGCACGTACACGAGGGCTAGGAGGAAGGCGAATGTCCACCGCCAGCCGTCGGGACGTCGTCCCCGCGCCACGGCGAGGCTGTGTCGCAGCTGCAGGGCACAGATCGCCGAGCTGATCGCCACCACCGGGGCGATGGCCGGTGGATCCAGATCTCGGCCGAAGCCCCAGATCACGTAGCTCCAGGTGGGCGCCACGAGGATGACGTGGAGGGCGACCAGCAGCCAGGTGCCGTGCCGCCTGGTCCAGAGCGGGAAGCCCGTGACCCGGGGTGCGGCCACGCTCACGCTGCCGTCACCTCGTGGGGCGTGACGCCTGCACCCTCGGCCCGGACGTCGATCGCCAGGAACTCGTCTCGACGGGAGACGGTGATGACGCATCGCTGAGCGCGTTGCTCGGCGAGCAGCTCCGCCGTCGCCGTGCGCAACGCCGCTCGCACGGCTTCTCCGATGGCGTCGGGCAGGTCGCCGGGGGGCAGCACCAGCCGGGCCTCGATGCCGGCGGCGGTGAGGAGGGTCACCGCGGTGTCCAGCTCGGCTCGGGTGGACGTGTGCTGGTACCCGCTGATCATCTGCCTGGCTTCGCCGAGCGTGCGCCGCGCGTCGTGGACCAGCGCATGGAGCTCCCGGTTCGCCGACGGGTGATCGTCCGGCAGTCGCTCCATGGCCCGACGCCCGTGGGCGAGCGTCGACTCCAGCGCCGCGCCGAGGGTGTGCATCACCTCGCCGTCGATGCGTCCCCGCTCGGCCGCGACCGCTCGTTCGGCCAGCGTTCGCCGCGCCATCTCGAGCCTCGTGAGGGAGCCGACGACCCACACCAACGCGAAGATGTACGCGACCCTCCAGATCGACGCGAACACGACCCAGGAGACCCGTCCTGCGCCCAGGTCGAGTGCGATCCCCAGGGGCGCCAACGCAACGATCACCGTGACCGCCGCGACCGCGGACCATGGCGGCCGGAGCAGTAGCAGCGCTGCCGTGGCCAGGACCCAGAAGTGCAGGAGCCAGGGGGCCCCGACGAGCGGCAGGGCCCCGACGACGATCACGGTCATCGCCGCGAAGGCCCAGAGACCTCCTGGCGGCGTCGCTCCGCGGGTGGCCTGGACGACGTTGCGCACGTGAAGCGGCAGGTAGCAGGCCGTGGCCACGATGGCCCACACGAGCCGGCCGCGGTCCTGCTGCTCGGCCAGCACGGCCAGCTCGCTGAGGGGCATGGCTACGCTCAGGGCCGCGACGGCAGGCGTAGCGAGTCGCAGGGGTCGGCTGGTGACCTCGTGATCCCTCACCTGGCTCACCACTGTTGTGCGGCGTACGGGCCGCGGCAAGGCTAGTGACCTGTCCCTCGGGGCGGCGGTCGCAATGCGGACCGTGGCCTGTCCCGACGTCTCGAGAAGTGCGGCACCACTCGACATCGCCCGGACGGCCCTCCTCCGCTGAGGGGTAGCTGCTCACATCGACGAGCCACTCGGCCGCTTCGCGGCCGACCCGACCAGTGTTCCAACGGGCGACCGCCGGTCACAGATGCCGATGTCACACCTTGGTCGTGATGATCATCACTGACAGCGGCACCACGCCGCCGATGATCAACGTCACGCACAACTGACGACATCGGCATCTACCGCCCGGACGCTCGCATCCGGAGACTCGTCCTGCATGGTGATCCAGGTTGCAGACGAGGCGAGCGGCGGCGATCGCACCACCCTGGGCCCCGAGCTGGCCCAGCATCGGGCCGAGCTCACTGGCCACTGCCAGCGCATCCTGGGCTCGGCGACCGACGCGGAAGACGCGGCGCAGGAGACGCTGGTGAAGGCGTGGCGCGCCTTCGATCGCTTCGAGGGTCGAGCGCGCACTCGAACCTGGATATACCGAATCGCCACCAACGTCTGCCTCGACATCCTGGACTCCCGGCGGCGCCACCCCCCGCCCATCGACATCAGGTCCGGGTCGCCGGCGGAATCATCCGCCGCCGCCCTGTCGCTGGCTACGGGGCGCCTCGAGAGCGCCCGATGCAACGGGGCGTGGGACACGCTCGACCCCGCCGAGCTGGCGATCCGGCGGGACTCGATCCGGCTCGCCTTCGTCGTCGCATTCCGGCGGCTTCCGCCGCGCCAGCGAGCCGTGCTGATCCTGCGCGACGTCCTCTGCTGGACGTCGCTCGACGTCGCCGAGCGGCTGGGGACCACCGTCGCCGCGGTCAACAGCGCGCTGCAGCGAGCGCGGGCGACGCTGGCAACGCGGGACTCAGCTGCCGTGCCGCGAAACCGGTCGACGAAGGTCGACCGCGACGAGCTGCTGCTCGCGACGTATGTCGATGCCTTCGATCGACTCAATGTCGACGCGCTCGTGTCGTTGCTCCACGACGACGCCACTGCTGCTTCGAGCACGCTGGTCTCACAACCTGCGGACAGACCTTCGCCGCCGTCAGAGACATAGCGCGAGGGACGAGGCTTGTCGCCAGCGACCGGACGAGCTCGAACTGAGCCGATGTCACGGCTTGGACGTTGGCAGGATGTTGTCCGGCGGAGCAGGCCGGGACGAGATGGAGGTCGAAGGAGTGGTAGCACAGCGGCCGTGTCTGATGAGCCCTGCCGATTCGGCGCAAATGGTCGAGCGCTACCTGCTCCGGCTCGGAATGGCAGCGCCAGTGGAGCCAGACCTCGGCACCTTGTACGACCTCCACGCCGCTCATGCCGAGCGCATCCCATATGAGACGCTCGACATCCACATCGGGCGGCCAACGTCGTCGATCGCCGCCCGCGACTCGGTCGACCGCGTGCTCCGACAGCGGGGCGGGTATTGCTACCACCTCAACGGAGCCTTCTCGCTGTTGCTCCGGTCACTCGGCTACGACGTCGTGTGGCATCGCGCCGGTGTGCAAGGGAACCGGCTGACGCGTGCTCCAGGCGCACGTCAGGCCAACCATCTGGCGCTTACGGTGCACGGGCTGCCCAGCCACGACAACCCGGCGGGCGACTGGCTGGTCGACGTCGGCCTGGGCGACGCCATGCACGCGCCGATACCGCTGCAACCTGGGACCTACGAGCAGCCGCCCTTCCAGTTCACGCTCCGACCCTCGGAGACCGACCCCGGCGGCTGGCGCTTCGACCACGACCCCGCCGGCAGCTTCGTCGGCATGGACTTCCGGCCCGAACAAGCTACCCTCGCCGATTTCGTCGACCGCCACGAGTTCCTGTGGAACTCGCCCGAGTCGAGCTTCACGAAGGTGTGCTCGGTGCAGCGCCGGGACGCCCTGGGCGTCGACCTGTTGACGGGCCTCGTCCTGAGCCGGAAGGGCGAGCCCGCAACGGCCCAACAGCTGCTCGACACAGCCGCCGATTGGTTCGACGCGCTGGCCGACGTGTTCGGCCTAGAACTGACCGACGTGACACCGTCGGAGCGCGAAGTCCTCTGGGCCCGCGTACACGCGGCGCACGACGTGTGGTCGGCCACACAGGCGCACTGACGCGATCGACATAGCCGTTCCAGCGTGCTCGACATGCCTTGTCTCAGTGGCGACCTGCAAGACGTGGCCGCCG
>JBKPRV010000574.1:0-2061 GCA_046734715.1 Actinomycetota bacterium
GCCGAGGGCATGCGGCCGAGCAGCGTCGACACCTCGGAGCCCGCCTGCACGAAGCGGAAGATGTTGTCGACGAACAGCAGCACGTCCTGGCCCTTGGCGTCGCGGAAGTACTCGGCCACGGTCAGGGCCGACAGGGCGACCCGGAGGCGCACGCCCGGCGGCTCGTCCATCTGGCCGAACACCAGGGCGGCCTTCTCCAGCACGCCCGATTCCTTCATCTCCAGGTAGAGGTCGGTGCCCTCCCGGGTGCGCTCGCCCACGCCCGCGAACACGGACACGCCGCCGAACTGCTCGGCCACCCGGCGGATCATCTCCTGGATGAGCACGGTCTTGCCCACGCCCGCGCCCCCGAACAGGCCGATCTTGCCGCCCCGCAGGTACGGGGTGAGGAGGTCGATGACCTTGATGCCGGTCTCGAACACCTCCTTCTTGGGTTCGAGGGCATCGAAGCGCGGGGCCTCGCGGTGGATGTCCCAGTGGGCCTCGATCTTGTCGGCGTCGAGCTCGGCGACGTCGAGGGGCTCGCCGATCACGTTGGTGACGTGCCCCAGCATGCCGTCGCCCACCGGCATGGTGAGCCCGGTGCCCAGGTTGCGCACCTCGGTCCCACGGGTGAGGCCGTCGGTGGGCTTGAGGCAGATGGCGCGGACGCGGGAGTCGCCGATCTGCTGGGCCACCTCGGCCCGCACGACCACGGGCTCGCCCTCGACCGTGATGGTCATCTCCAGGGCGATGTTGATGGCGGGCACGGCGTCGGGCGCGAACTCGACGTCGACCACCGGGCCGGCGATGGCGACCACGCGCCCGGACTTCAGGGCGGTGCCGGTGTCGGTGCTGGTGTCGGTGACGGTCATTTCGGGCTCCTGTGCTAACGGCGCGTGCGTTCGAGGGAGTCGGACAGGGAGTCGACCAGCACGTCGGCCGACATGAGGACGTGGTCGACCAGCAGGTCGTCGCCGCCGGCCTGCGCCGCCCGCATCGCCTCCGCCCCGCCGACGATCTCCATGATCTCGGTGGTGATGGCATCCTGGCGGGCCCGGTTCATGGCCCGGCTGTACTTGACGATCAGGTCCTCGGCGTTGTCGGTGGCGGACTTCATGGCCCGCTGCTGGGCCGCGAAGAACGAGGCCGCCCCCTCCAGCAGGGCGGCGAAGAGCCGGGCCTCGGCGTAGCGGGGCAGCAGCCGGTCGAGGATCTCCTGGGCGCCCGGCTCGAACTCGTAGTCGGCGGCGAGGCCCTCGCGCTGGACGTCGAGCATGGCGGGGTCGAGCGGCACGAAGCGGCGGATGGACACCCGCTGCGTCGCGGCCGACAGGAACCGGGGGTAGGCCAGCTCGATCAGGTCGTACTCGCCCTCCTCGAAGCGCGCGACCACGAACTCGGCGATGGCCCGGGCGTCCTCGTACTCCGGGTTGTCGAGGAAGCCGGTGAAGCTCTGGTCGATGGCCCAGCCCCGGAAGCGGAAGTAGGACTCGGCCTTGCGCCCCACGGTGATGAGCCGCGTCTGGCGGCCCTCGGCCCGCTGGCGCTGCATCGAGCGCTCGGCGGCGCGGATGACCGTGCTGTTGTAGGCGCCGCACAGGCCCCGGTCGGCAGTGATCACCACGTAGGCGACCGTGCCGACCACGGGGCGCTCCTCCAGCAGGGGAGAGCCGCGGCCGGCGCCGCCCGCGGCCAGGTTGCCGATCACCTCGGTGATCCGCTCGCTGTAGGGCCGCGCCGCCGTCACCCGCTGCTGGGCCTTGAGGATGCGGCTGGCGGCGATGAGCTCCATCGCCTTGGTGATCTTCTTGGTCGACTGCACCGAGCGGATGCGCCGGCGCAGCGCCCGTTCCTTGCCGCCGGGCATCTACTCGCTCGCTTCGGGGGCCGCCTCGGCGGCCTCGTCGGCGGCCTGCTCCCAGCCGAACTGCTCAGCGAACTGGGCGACCGCCTTGTCGAAGGCCTCCTCGTCGGGGAGGTTCCCGGTGCTGCGGATGGCCTCGAGGACATCCGCGTTGCGGACCCGGAACCAGTCGAGCAGCTCCAGCTCGAACCGCCTGACCTCGGTCACCGGCACCA
>JBKPRV010000575.1:0-6530 GCA_046734715.1 Actinomycetota bacterium
CTCGACGGCGTCATCCTCACCAAGCTCGACGGCGACGCCCGTGGTGGCGCGGCGCTGTCGGTCAAGGAGGTGGTGGGCAAGCCCATCGCCTTCGCCTCCACGGGGGAGAAGGTCGAGGACTTCGACCTGTTCCACCCCGACCGCCTGGCCAGCCGCATCCTGGGCATGGGCGACGTCCTCACCCTCATCGAGAAGGCCGAGCAGGTCTACGAGAAGGACGAGGCCGAAGCCGCCGCGGCCAAGCTGCTCGAGGGCAAGTTCACCCTCGACGACTTCCTCGACCAGCTCCAGCAGGTGCGGAAGATGGGCCCGCTGCAGAACCTCAAGGGCCTGATGCCGGGCATGCCCAAAGAGGTGCGCAACGCCGAGATCGACGAGGCGCAGGTCAACCGCATCGAGGCCATCATCCGCTCGATGACCCGCGACGAGCGCACCGATCCCACGATCATCGACGGGTCCCGGCGCCTGCGCATCGCCAACGGCAGCGGCACCCAGACCGCGGACGTCAGCCAGCTGGTCAAGCAGTTCCGGGAGATGCAGAAGCTGATGAAGCGCATGCCCGGCATCTCCGGCACCAAGGCGCTGCGGGGCCGCAAGGGCAAGAAGGGTCGCAAGGGTGGCGGCGGCCGGGTCACTCCCGCCGGTGGCGCCGCGGTCGCTCGGCAGGCGGCCCGCCAGGACTTCAAACTGCCGGGCCTCAACTGACGCTCGCGACGCCGGCCCGGCGCTCATTGCCTCTCGCACCCCGACGCCGGTTAAGCTGGTTCGCCGTTCTCGAACGAAGGATGTACCTGTGGCCGTCAAGCTCCGCCTGATGCGGATGGGGAAGAAGAAGCAGCCGACCTACCGCGTGGTCGCGGCCGACTCCCGGTCGCCGCGCGACGGGCGCTTCATCGAGATCGTGGGCGTGTACGACCCCCGGCCCGACCCCTTCGTCGTCCGCATCGACAACGACAAGGCCGTCGACTGGCTGCGCAAGGGCGCCCAGCCCACCGATCGCGTGCGCAAGCTGCTGCAGATCTCGGGGGCGATGGACCAGTTCAGCGGCAAGGCTCCGACCACGCCCGCCGAACCCGCCGCTTCGGCCAAGGGCTCCGAGTGACCGACACCGCCTCCCCGGTCGAGGTGCCGACGGCCCGCGCCGTGCTGGAGCACCTGGTCGGGTCGCTGGTCGAGGACCGCGACGCGGTCCGCATCGAGCAGACGCAGGGCCGCTCGCTGCCCCGTCTCACCGTGCGCGTCGGGCCCACCGACATGGGTCGCGTCATCGGCAAGCGAGGCCGGGTCGCGCAGGCCATCCGCACCGTCGTGCGGGCCGCCGCCGCCCGCGACGGCACCGACGTCGAGGTCGAGTTCGAGGACTGACCCCGTGGGCGCCGCGGGTGATGCCGGCTCGTCGCCGTCCCCGCTGCTGGAGGTCGGCTACGTCGCCCGGGCCCACGGCCTGCACGGCGAGGTGGTGGTGGTGCTGACCACCGACCGCGTCGAGCGCGTGGATCCCGGCACCGTGCTGTCGACCGACCTGGGCGACCTCACGATCGCCGCCTCGCGTCCCCACCAGGACCGCTGGATCGTGACCTTCGCCGGCCATGACACCCGCGAGCAGGCCGAGGCCTTGCGGGGACGGGCGCTGCGGGCGGCGCCGCTGGACGATCCGGCCGAGCTGTGGGTCCACGACATGGTCGGCGCCGACGTGCTGACCACCGCGGGCGACAAGCTCGGCCGGTGCGTGGCGGTGGTGGCCAACCCCGCGGCCGACCTCATCGAGCTGGAGAGCGGGGCGCTGATCCCCGTCGCCTTCGTGGCCGACCATGCGTCGGGCACGCTGACGGTCGATCTCCCCGACGGGCTGCTCGACCTCTGAGCCATCGGTGAGCCATGCGCATCGACATCTTCACGATCTTCCCGGGCATGGTCGAGCACTTCGCCGCCCAGAGCCTGCTGGGCCGGGCCCGCGGCGCCGGCACGCTCGACGTGCGGGTCCACGACCTGCGCTCGGCCGCCACCGACCCCCACCGCTCGGTGGACGACGCCCCCTTCGGCGGGGGCGCGGGCATGGTGCTGATGCCGGAGCCCCTGTTCGGTGCGGTGGAGGCGGTCTCCCCGCCCCGACCGCTGCTCTACCTGGGACCGGCGGGCCGGCGCTTCGACCAGGCCGTGGCCCGCGAGCTGGCCGCCCTCGACGGGTTCAGCCTGCTGTGCGGGCGCTACGAGGGGGTGGACGAGCGGGTCCGGGAGCACCTGTGCGACGGCGAGCTGTCCGTCGGCGACGTGCTGCTGTCCGGCGGCGAGGTGGCGGCCATGGTGGTCCTGGAGGCGGTCGCGCGCCTCGTCCCCGGGGTGATGGGGAACGACGCGTCGGCCGACGACGAGTCGTTCAGCGACGGGCTGCTGGAGTACCCGCACTACACCCGGCCGGCCGAGTTCCGGGGCTGGACGGTCCCCGAGGTGCTGCGCAGCGGCGACCACGGCCGGGTGGCCCGCTGGCGGCGGGCCCAGGCCCTACGGCGGACGCTCGACCGCCGTCCCGACCTCATCGCTGCGCGCGGTGGCCTGGCCGACACGGATCGGCGCCTGCTGGCGGAGTTCGGGCTCGACGGCGACGATCCTCCGGACGACGGATGAAATCTGGGGTCTCTTTGTGCAGACCCCCAGGTTCCGGATAGCCTGCTCCGTCCCCGCTGTAACGACGCCTGCGCCGGAGCGACGCGCGATGAACCCCACCGACCTGGTCGATCAAACAAGCCTCCGCAGCGACATCCCCGAGTTCGCGCCCGGCGACACCCTCAAGGTGCACGTCCGGGTGGTCGAGGGGCAGAAGGAACGCGTTCAGGTGTTCCAGGGCGTGGTGATCGGGCGTTCGGGCTCGGGCCTGCGTGAGACCTTCAAGGTCCGCAAGGTCAGCTACGGCGTCGGGGTCGAGCGGACGTTTCCCCTGCATGCGCCCACCATCGCCAAGATCGAGCGGGTGAACCGGGGCGACGTGCGCCGCGCCAAGCTCTACTACCTGCGCGACCGCATCGGGAAGGCCGCGAAGGTCAAGGAGAAGCGCGACAACTGAGGTCCTCGTCCCGTCGGCCGTGCCCGCCGGGAGCGATAGGGTGCCAGCCATGAGCACCGAGGATCTCGAGCGCTACGAAGCGGACATCGAGCTCCAGCTCTACAAGGAGTACAAGGACGTGAGTCCGATGTTCTCCTACGTCGTGGAGACCGAACGGCGGTTCTACCTGGCCAACGAGGTGACGCAGACGGTCCACGAGGCGGGTGGGCGCACCTACGTCGAGCTCGAGCTGCGTGACGCCTGGGTCTGGGACATGTACCGCACCAGCCGGTTCGTCCAGGCCGTGCGCATCGTCACGTTCAAGGACGTCAACGTGGAGGAGCTGCCCTCCAAGGACGTCTAGGTTGGCGGTCCCGGGCGGCCACGTCCGCCTCGGCGCCTCCGGCGAGCAGGCGGTCGCCGCGTGGTACCTCGCCCACGGCTACACCGTCGTGGCCAGCAACTGGCGCTGCCCCCAGGGCGAGCTGGACCTGGTGGTGGCGAGGGTCGGCGAGCTGGTCTTCTGCGAGGTCAAGACCCGTACGTCCGACCGCTTCGGCCTCCCGGCCGAGGCGGTCACCCTGGCCAAGCAGCGCCGGCTTCGCACCCTGGCCGCCCGGTTCCTCGCCTCCGGCGCCGCCCCGCCGCTGCCGCCGGGCAGCCGCCCCCGAGCGTTGCGCTTCGACGTCGCCTCCGTCCTCGCCGGCGAGGTCTCGGTGATCGAAGCCGCGTTCTGATCCTCGTCGGGCTTCAGCGGGTCAGCCGAACAGCGCCCAGGCCACGAGCAGGACGCACACGACCAGCGCCGCCACCACTATCAGGATGTCGGCGGGGGAGCGCCGGTGCTGGCGAAACGGATTGAGGCCCACGCCGTCAGTATCGTGCCCGGGATGGGGTTCGCGCAGGTCCAGACCGACGGCGCCGTGGCTACGGTGACGTTCTCCAACCCGGGCAAGAAGAACGCCATCCCGTCGGCCGCCTGGCCCGACCTGGAGGCGACCTTCCGTTCGCTCGCCACCACCCCGGCAGTCCGCTGCGTGGTGCTCACCGGCGAGGGCGACGACTTCAGCTCCGGCGCCGACGTCAGCCCGGGCGGCCCGGCCCGCGAGGAGCACTCGCTGGTGTTCATGCGCGGGGTCGGCCGCGCCGTCGAGGCCCTCCACAACCTCCCGCAGCCTGTCATCGCCCGGGTGGCGGGGGTCTGCGTGGGCGCCGCCCTCAACCTGGCCCTTGCCTGCGACCTCATCGTCGCCAGTGACGACGCCCGCTTCTCCGAGATCTTCGCCCGCCGCGGCCTGAGCATCGACGGAGGCGGGTCCTGGATCCTGCCCCGGGTGGTCGGCATCCACCGCGCCAAGGAGCTGGCCCTGCTGGCCGACATCATCCCCGCCTCGGAGGCCGAGCGCATCGGGCTGGTCAACCGGGTCGTCCCCCGTTCCGACCTGGATGCCACGGTCGCGGACCTGGCCGCCCGCCTGGCCGCCGGGCCACCCCTCGCCCTGAGCATCACGAAGCGCCTGCTCAACCAGAGCGCCCACGTGACCTTGCCTCAGGCCCTGGAAGCCGAAGCCCAGGCCCAGGCCGTGAACCTGTCGTCCCAGGACACCGCCGAGGCGATGGTGGCCTTCGTCGAACGCCGCGACCCCCAGTTCGAGGGGCGCTAGGCCCCTGCATCTTCCCGCCCTTTTTATGTTGTTTTCAGGGTTTTCTGGGCTGATGGGTGTGCTAGAGTCTTTTCCACGACAGACCGGCTGATCGCCGACGTCGGCCCGGGGCTCGCGCTTCCGCTGGGCGACTTCGGGCGCGGTCTGCGGATCGTGGCCATTGGGCCACCTCACGTCCCCCTGGTGAGGAGGCTCCCGTGCTGGCATCCGTGGGGTCCGCGACGCTGTTCGGCGTCGAGGGCCGCCCCGTCCGAGTCGAGGTCCATGTGTCGTCCGGCCTGCCGGGCTTCACCGTGGTCGGCCAACCCGACACCACATGCCGCGAGGCGCGCGACCGGGTCCGGGCCGCCCTGCTGTCGTCCGGGCTCAAGTGGCCCATGGCGCGGGTCACGGTCAACCTCGCCCCGCCAGGGCTGCGCAAGGTCGGCACGAGCCTCGATCTCCCCATCGCCGTCGCATTGCTCGCCGCCAGCGAGCAGCTTCCGTTGGCCTCCATCGCGGACCGTTCGTTCGTAGGTGAGTTGGGTCTGGACGGTTCGGTCCGCCCGGTGGCGGGCGCCCTCCCGCTGATCGACGCCCTCACGGAGCCCGAGGTGGTGGTCCCCGAGGCCTGCACCACCGAAGCCCAGCTCGTGGGCCGTCACCATGTCCGCCCGGTCCGCACCCTGGGCACCATGGTGGCGGCCCTCGCCGGCCTCACCGCCTGGCCCGACCCCCCGGCCCCGAAGCCCCCGCCGCCGCCACCTCCCGGCCCCGACATGTCCGATGTCCGCGGCCAACCCGCGGCTCGCTACGCCCTGGAGGTGGCGGCCGCCGGGGGCCACCATCTGCTCCTGGTGGGCCCGCCGGGAGCGGGCAAGACGATGCTGGCCCGCCGCCTACCCGGCCTGCTGCCAGACCTGACCGGCGAGCCGGCTCTGGAGGCGACGTGCATCCACTCGGCCGCCGGCCTCCCCCTGCCGCCCGGCGGCCTCATCCGCCGACCCCCGTTCCGCGCCCCCCACCACGGCGCCTCCGCCGTCTCCCTGGTGGGCGGAGGCTCGGGCACCATGCAGCCGGGCGAAGTCAGCCTGGCCCATTGGGGAGTCTTGTTCCTGGACGAGCTGGGCGAGTTCGACCCGGTGGTCCTCGACAACCTCCGCCAACCCCTGGAGGAGGGCGTCATCCGCGTGTCCCGAGCGGCGGCCAAGGTCACGTTCCCCGCCCAGGTCCTGCTGGTCGGCGCCATGAACCCGTGCCCCTGCGGCGAAGGAGGAGCCCCCGGCAGCTGCCGCTGCTCCCCGGCATCCCGCGCCCGCTACGCCCGCCGGCTGTCAGGCCCCCTGGTCGACCGCTTCGACCTCCGGGTAGAGGTAGGCCGCCCCGAAGCCGACCACCTCCTCTCCGACGAACGGGCCGAGTCGACCGCCTCGGTAGCCGCCCGAGTAGCCGAAGCCCGCTCCCGAGCCGCCCGCCGCGGCACCCCCGTCAACGCCCAACTCCCACCGTGGCGCCTCGACGAGGTCGCCGCCTTGGACCGCCCCGCCCAACGCCTCGTGGAACGCAGCCTCCGCGCCGGCCGCCTGACAGGCCGAGGCCTCGACGGCATCCGCCGAGTGGCCCGCACCATCGCCGACCTCGCCGGCCAGGACGGCCCCCTGGACGCCGCCCACGTAAGCACCGCCCTGGCCCTCCGCGCCGAGCCCACCTTCCTGGACGGCCGAGTCGCATGATCGCCACCTCCACCCCCGACCCCAACCCCAACCTCGCCGGATTCCCCACAGCCGACCGATCCGGCGGGCCTTGTCCTGCATCCTCCCCGGACGCCCCGCCCCAGCGATCCGCAC